>DAOUVJ010000035.1 GCA_030667705.1 Promethearchaeota archaeon
AACGTATAGAGATAACACCAGAAGACTTCAATTTTTTAAGAGTTACTTCCCCTACTCCTGGTAAATCATCCAGTTCATATGTTGGATTAGAAATTGAGTTCTCATCTTCTCCATTGGTTGGAGCTTTCTTCTTAGCCATGATTAATCAACTATTTTAAAAAATCGCTTTCTTGATATTATATCTTCATGATTATATAAAAATAATGAATAAAAAAATTGTTTTTATTTTATTTTTTTTTCGGAAGTTCCCCCTCCTTACCACTTCGAGTAATGAGCAATAGTACAATGAATAACATGACACTCATGAGGAGGGTAAGTACTCCCGTTGCCTCAGGCAACCATAAATAGCTCAAATATAGGAATGGCAAGATAAACAATGCGATAATAATAATAAACATCGGTAAAGGAACTTCTTCATCCTTGATATCTAGTATCAAGGGGACAATAACTAAAATGATCATTAAAGTTGCTGTTAATCTAAATGCGAATAATATATCTAGATTAACCCAAGATTCAAAAGCAAAAGTGTCAGTGTAAATATCCGGTAAATTGAATACTAACCAAGGAGTTGTGTTTGTGAGTAGTGCGGGAATGGATACTGGAAGAATAGCAGTTATAATTAATTGAACGAGTATAGCTAATGCAAAGTATAACAAAATATCATTTATTTCTTTCTTATCTTGTTTTACACCCCATAGGTCCCTGAGTAAAGTAACGCACCAAAGGATGAATAATAATAGATATACTCCAAGAATATCAAAGTTTACTATCCACATGAAATTAACGGGTAATAAAGCAACAATGTAAGCTAGGTAAGCGTATTTTTCATTTCGTTTGAACGTGTCAAATGCCAAAAAAACAGCAAAAATAATGACAAATGTCATTAAAACAATGATAGAATTAATGTCCACGATTATACCATCTTTTATTTTTATTATATGAATTAGTTAATATAATTATAATAACAGTTCTGTATTAAATCTTTAACTGAATCAATCGAGATTGTAAAAAAATAATGCAATTTTTTCTATGATAAATTGGTTATTAGTAGTGATAATTCTTCCATCATTTTCTTGGATTTTTTAGGATCGCTTGATTCAGACGATATGAGAATCGAATCTCGATTTAACGCGACTTTAATGGACGAGTTAACGTCCTTGCCGATGATTTTTAATTCATTGATTATATCATGATATTTAAAATTATGACTTTCAGCAAATTCAATTAATCTATTATGGATTGATGTAATTATATTTGTTGATACAGGTATGGTTTTATTCACCTTGATACCTTTAGGAAATCCTCTTGTTAATGAACTTATAATATCATTTTCTTTTGTCATTATTTCTAAAATTTTCAACAGGATAAAATTTCCATCCGAAAAGGGGGCATACTGTGGAAAGTAAAATTTCAAAGTATCTGCAGCAGCAAAACAAGCTCTCTCTTCTCTAATTTGTCTGGAAATCTCTCCGGGATTATTTTCAACTTGTTTAATAGGATATCCATTATCTTCTATATATTTTCTAATAACCGGAGAGATATTTTGAGTCGTAATGATTGTATTTGACTTAGAATTTTTAATTCGTTCATCAAAAGTGATAAAAAGCATGAGTAAATCTTCATAATTTATTTCTAATCCGTTATCATCTAATACTAGAATTCTAGAACCATCAACGTCAAAACATACACCCAAATGACTATTTGAAGCTTTAACTATGTTTGCTGTATTTCTTATGGTGTTGATGCTCGGCACGGGAATTTCTGATCGTTCTCTATAATGTGTATTGAGAGATATGACTTCAACTCCAACATCATTGACTAATAAGGGTGTTATTTTTCCTGTAGGTCCATAGGAACAATCAACTACAATTTTTAATTTAGCCTTTTTAATTATTTTTTTATCAACAAACTGCTGCAAGGACTTAATATAAACATCTTGTGTTTGTGGAATTGCTGTAATTTGACCAATTTTACTGGGTTCGACTCTTCTTACAGTATTGGGATAAGTGTTGTATGCTTCGATAATTTTTCGTATATCTGGCTTTGAAAACTCGATACCTCCAGCATCAACAAACCTAATACCAACATCTTCACTATACAAGTGTCCTCCAGAGAAATATACTCCTCCACTAGCTCCAAATCTTCGAATAGTAAATTGAAGAAGCGGATACGTACAATCACTTAAATTCAAGACATTAACACCCGTACTCATGACCCCAGAAGTGTAGGCTCGCTTCAACATCCGACTATCATTATGATAATCACGTCCAATAACTATAGTTTCATCCACGTTAAATAAACTACCGTGAATAGATCCAATTGAGCTTGAAATTTCTGGTGTGAATACATAATTAGCCCTTCCAATTATTCTACCATTCTTATTAAGTTCATCTAGCTTTTCAACCATTTTCATTCGAATTTTTTGAGTTATTGAATTGGATCTTATAATTATTAAAAATTAGTGTGGGATATATATCTTTACGTTTAAGTAGCCTCGAATTCGATTTTTACATAAAATTTCCTCTCTTCTTTCAATTATATTTATATATAAAGTCATGTTAATAATTTTTACAAATCTGTTAAAAATAATTTGATTTTTTTACAGAATAAGAATTCCAATGAAAAACAACGAAGGTTAAAAGAATGACCGAAATTAAAAAAATTACAAAAATTGCACTTGTGGCAAATGGTATTGTTACTTTTATATTTGCGATTCTTCTTATATTTCTCACTGATCTTTTCATAACTCCTTTGACCGGTTGGACAAACCCCCTTTCTCCAAGAAATTTTGGGGGATTATGCTTATTAAGTACTATTTTTTCAGTAATCCTTCTTCGCAAAAAGGAATGGGAAGATATTAAATTGACATTTGCGTTGATATTTAGTTTTTTTATAATGACTATACCCATTGAACTTATAGTGATGATTGCAATAAGCTCCACACTTACTGCTGCAGCAATTTTTCAGAGTATCCTGAATCAGATCTTAATGATCAGTCTTTTGGTGCTTGGTGTTTACTCTTATATCAAACAGGAACGATAGACGTAATATATAAATTCTTTTTTTCTTTTTTATTATCTTCTTGTTATTCCTAAGTCAAGGAGTATAGAATAATGGAATTTGCAAATTAAAAAACTTCAATCTCCAATTAATGATATGCACATTTATTAAACTAAAGTCTCATTAATTACATTTTATAGTAAAAATAAATGGTATATAGCTAACCTTATATTATTAAATATATTGGGTCATAAAATAAATGCAAATAGAAATGAATCAAAAACAGAAGTGACTATTAAAAAGTGAAATTATCAAAACAAGCAAGGAACCAATACCAACTTGAAGATTTTTCGTTTACTCATAGTGGTAATGTTGTTTTTGCCGGAGATATTTATTCTGTTAGAAAATTTATCCAAAAAATTAACCAAAAAAAGGATCTCATTAGATTTCCTGAATTAGCATTTAAAACGGGTAATTTTAACGGAATGGCTCTAATTTATCAAATTCAAGAACATGTACTTGAATTATATAAAAACGAGATAGAATCTCCCGTTTTGATGGACGATCTATTCAATCATCTAAGTAATAAATTTAATGTAAAGGAAATTGATGATACTTTAAAGATTTTTATTGACGAATTCCCTCCGGAGAGTGTATACAACAAGGATCTAAGTACAACAGAATTTCTTAACAGTGTAACAGGAGAAACTAATAATAGTGCCTTGATTTTGGAAGAATTTATTCCACTTTGGTTGGGAAATAACAATCCTTCATTTAATCCATATTTAGAACTTTTTAACGATGAAAAACTCGAAAAAGGAACTAAATACGTGGAAATTGTTGATGAAATATATAATTTTTTTGAAGAAAGACCAAAATTTGGTCCAAAAAATCAAAATTTAATAGAAATGCTAGAAGATCCCATAAAAATGAATCCATATTCAATTCGTGAGCAATTAGAATATCTGCATGAAAATTGGGGCGAAATATTAGGAAAATATACTCATGCTATTTTAGTAGCTCTCGATCTCATTCGAGAAGAAGAAACATTCAGAGGATTAGGTCCAGGGGAATCTAAAGCATATTCTTATGATACGCTTGAACAGGAAAATTTTACACCTGATAAAGATTGGATGCCAAAAGTAGTGATGATTGCAAAAAATATCTATGTATGGTTAGATCAATTATCCGATAAATATCACAAATCAATTACTAAATTAAATGAAATTCCTGATGAAGAGCTTGATCAATTAAAGAATTGGGGATTCAATGCACTATGGTTGATTGGTTTATGGGAAAGAAGTCAAGCTTCAAAAACAATAAAAAATTGGTGTGGTAATCCCGAAGCAGAAGCAAGCGCATATTCATTATTTGATTATATTATTGCCCATGATTTAGGTGGTCAAGAAGCTTATGAAAATTTAAAACAACGCGCCCTATATAGAGGTATCCGGCTTGCAAGTGATATGGTGCCTAATCATACTGGTATAGTGTCTAAATTGATGATAGAGCATCCAAATTGGTTCGTTTCTCTTCCCTATCCTCCTTTTCCTTCTTATACATATTCTGGTAATAATTTATCAAATGATCCCAATTGCGGTATATTTTTAGAAGATAAATATTTTGATCGAACAGACGCAGCAGTAACATTTAAACGCGTAGATTACAGTACGGGAGAAACAAAATATATATACCATGGTAATGATGGAACGAGTTTTCCATGGAATGATACTGCACAGTTGAATTTTCTGATGAAAGAAGTAAGAGAATCTGTAATACAAACGATTCTTCATGTTTCTAAGATGTTTCCAATAATAAGATTTGACGCGGCGATGACTTTAACAAAAAAGCATTATCAAAGATTATGGTTTCCCGAGCCTGGGACTGGAGGGGCAATACCCTCTAGAGCTGAACATGGGATCCCAAAGGAGGACTTTCATGATGCAATGCCAGAAGAATTTTGGCGAGAAGTAGTTAATAGAATAAATGAAGAAAATCCAGATACCTTACTTTTAGCCGAAGCATTTTGGTTACTTGAGGGATATTTTGTTCGTTCATTAGGAATGCATCGCGTGTATAATTCAGCATTCATGAACATGCTAAGAGATGAAGACAATGCGATGTATCGACTAGTCATTAAAAATACCCTTGAATTCGATCCAGAAATTCTCAAACGATTCGTTAATTTCATGAATAATCCCGATGAAGAAACAGCAATTAAACAATTCGGAGATGGCGCTAAATACTTTGGGATATGTACAATGATGATTACCATGCCGGGACTGCCAATGTTTGGTCACGGACAAGTTGAAGGTTTTCATGAGAAGTATGGAATGGAATATAGACGATCTTATTGGAATGAAGAAATTAATTTAGGATTGCTAAAACATCACGAAAGTATCATTTTTCCTTTAATGAAAAAAAGATATTTATTTGCTGAAGTAAAAAACTTCTTGTTATATGATTTTTTCACTGGAAATTTGGTTAATGAAGATGTTTTTGCTTATTCAAATAGGGTTGGGAACGAGAGAGCTCTCTTGATTTTTCATAATAAGTATGCGGAGACTAAGGGATTTATTAAGAATTCTGTAGCATTTATTTTAAAAGATAGTGGAGATAAAAATTTACAGCAAAAGACCATTGCTGAAGGATTAAACTTGCCAAAAGATGGATACTGTATTTTTAAAGATTCTATAATGAATCTTGAATATATTAGGCGAAATAATGATCTACATCAACAAGGTTTATATGTGGAACTACATGCCTATCAAAATCTTGTATTTATGGACTTTAGAATAATCCAAGATAATGAGTTTTTCCATTATGCTCAGCTTTTTGAGTTTTTAAATGGAAAAGGGGTACATGATATAGATGAAACGCTTACAAACATTATCTATGGACCATTACATTCGCCAATTGAAGAATTAGTAAACGAAAAAATCTTAATCAAAATAATCAAAAATACATTAAAAGAAACCGAGCAAGTCAAATATCGTAGCATGCTTAACGACTTCCTATTAGGAGTAAAAAAATATTCCAACAGCAGTAAAGATGTTAAGCCCATCCTCAAAGAAATTTTAAATGATGTGAAATCAGCCACAAAATTGGATGGGATTGTCAAAAGTTATCTGAAAGATGACAAGATTTCGATTTTGATTGAAGAATTATTTCCATTGAATATGATTGATTGTGGTATCCTGTATTCTTGGATTGTGATCCATCCACTTGGAAAAATCGTTTCAGAGGAAGATTATGAGTTAAGAAGCCGAAGTTGGATAGACGAGTGGTATTTATCAAAATATATTCAATTAATACTCCAACAATTAAAGAAAGATGATACAGGGGATATTTCCTCTTATTTAGCATTAATTAAATTACTCATTATTCACCAAAATTGGTATAATAAAATCCAAAATTTGCCAGAATTTGATGAAGCATCAATCATTAACATTTTTTTCAAAAACCCGGAAGTGCAGGATTTTCTATGGTTTAATAGATATAAAAATATTTTATATTTCAACGCAGAGAATTTTGAAGTTTTCATTCGATGGCTCTCAATAATATCTATCATTAATCTTTTAAGTAAAGGAGATGATTTAACTAAACATCTACGAATATTAACAGATATATTCCTAAAGTGGAGAAAAACTGCGAAATTATCGAATTATCAAGTCAATAGTTTTATAGAAAATCTTCAAAGTTTATCATAGGAATCTATACTTTAAACAATTACTCCTAAAAAGGAGTAAATAAATAAAACCCCTCGGTAAGTAATACTTGAAAGAAAAAATAGATGCTTACATGTATAATTACCATTATTACTCTTTCACTTATCACCACAATAATCGATACTACTGAAGAACCCCAATATTCTTTTTCATAAAAAGAATGCACGATAAAAATTCCAATTATAACATTTATTATGAAAATTATAAAACTAATTATTAGATAAATTGAATTTATCTCATCCACGGTCAAACTTAATTCAATAAATATAAGAGGTGCGATGAAAATAATTAACACACTTATAACAACTAATAAGATAATCCATACTAAATTAACTAGAAACCCACTTCTAAAAGAGCTTTCCCATTTTAGCTTAATCGCAAGCCAGTTAGTATATAGTGCTCTTAATATTAATATTATTATTAAAATTGCGATATCTACAAGAATACTAATAAGATCCATAATCTCATACCTTTATTGATTTTTAATTTTTGTTAGTTAAATAAATTGAAAAATATAAAATGAACTATATCCCCCTGTTGTTAAAGTAAAAATAATGCTTAATACATTAGCCACTATAATTCGAATGAAAACCTGGATGGAAATTACAGCTAAACTTAGAAATATCGAGTCTTTAAGTTCAGTTTTGTAAAAAGCCTTGATTAGCAGTGCGATAACTAAAATATTCATTATTAATATTATTACCGAATTGATTATATTAACAAAAGCAAATAGATCCGGATCTGCGCCAGTAGTGATTAAATAACTCGTTATCAAACCGCTTAAAAAACTTAAAACAAAGAACATAATTAAAAACCAGATCACATTAACTAATATTGCAGTTAAATATGGTTTACGACATTCGAATTTGTCTGTAAAAAATTTTAGTAAAAAAATACCTCCAAAAAGAATTACATAACCAAAAATAATATTTATAGTAATAAAAATTGTAATTGACATAAATCTATGATTAAGTTGTATTAACTATTTGATTTCTCTTCTTTGAGAAAATTTAGAGTCAAATATAAAGATTTTCTTAATCAAATCCCACATCAATCCCAAATACCTTTAAGTATATTATTTTTACTCATTATCATAAAAAAAACCATGGATTTGATTATACGTTAGTACCAAGTTCAAGAGTTTGATCTCGAAGCTGTGAATCATCACTCACTTGGCAATTAGGAGCAATAATTGCATTTTGTAATACAACGTTATCTCCAATCGTACAGTTATTACACACGATAGAATCCGCGATTATACAACCCGCTCCGATATTGACATTATCCCAAATGACACTTTTCTCAATTACCGTGTCTTCACCAATTTTAACATGACTTCCAATAGACGTTAATTCTTTGATTTTAACTCTATTTGAAAGATGTACCAATTCCCCAAAACAAGTTGGTTTTTCTATTATTGTATTTTGACCTGAGTCAATGACTCCCATGACGTAAATATTATCGTATTCTTCTCCGTTAGGTGTGATCGGCCACCCATACTTTCGCATGAGGTCCCAATTCGCCCATTTGTAAGTTTGAGCATTTCCACAGTCCAGCCAGTAATAATCCCTAACAAAACCAAAGAGATCGTAATTATTTTCAAGTAAATATGGAAAAACTTCTCCTCCAAAATCCATGATGTTGGTATTATCAAGGATACCTGCAATATTCTTTTTAAAACAGTAAATACCCGTATTTATGATATTGGTATGAAGAAATAAATCGGCTCTTTGGGCCATGGAACTCAAGTACAGCTCCATCGGTGCTGGCTTTTCTAAAAATAAGTAGATTTTTCGGTTTTGATCGAGAAGCACAACTCCATACTGACTTGTGTGACTTTCACTTTTTTTCATTGAAATCGTCGCCATTCCTTCTTTTTCAGAATGAAAATTCATGAAATCTTTCACTGGGAGATTGGTCACGATATCTGCCATGCTCACTACTATATTTTCAGAATCAATTTTATCATCCAACATTCTGTAGGCATCAGCAGTCCCCTTACTTTCTTGAATTTCACACTCCAATTCCACATCTCCCAGTTTCTCCGCGGTCCATGTTTTTTCAATGTAATCTTTCATTTTTTGACCCTTATAAGCTAATGCGAGTATAATATGCTTGATATCGGCATAAATCAAATGAGCAATTGAATAATCAACCATTGGTTTATTCGTGACCTTTACCAGAGGTTTGGGAATCTCTGAGGTTAGCGGCATCAGCCTACTGCCCTTTCCACCAGCTAAAATTATAGCAGACCATTCTCTCAATATGGAATCCTCAAAGGAACTTCTATTATTTATATTATTTTAAATATAATTTTAATTTTAGAATAAAAGTTTATGTGAAATATTTTAATTTTAGAATAAAAGTTTATGTGAAACATGCTTAATTAAATACGAAGAATTTCAATATGGAATAATCTATCTCTCATAGAATCGAAAAGAAAAAAGGTAATATACAGAAATTCTTAAATTAGTTAGTTGATAAGTCTTTTTCAATAGATTCTCTAATTTCAGCGGCAGCTTTATGAGGCAATTTTCGTGCTACCCGCATATCATCAGCCATTTCTGCTCCCCCTATGATTTCATGTGGTATGATATCGCCAAACATGTGGAAATTTGCATCATATCCATAAGGACAACAATTGAATAAGATGTTGCGATTCTCATCTATCTTGATATCATCAAGAGCTTTAAAGATTAGCTTCATTGATTTAGCTAAATCTTCTATCTGGTTTATATTTAATTGGGTGAAGCGTCGTATATGTTCATCTGGATGGAATCTAATGTGATAATTTCTTATGGGGCTTCCAGTGGTATAAAATGTCCAAAATTTCGTTTTTAATATAATCCGGTCGGTATCACCATGTGTTGTCTTACATAAATGACAATCTTCACCCATTTGTTTGAAAGCTTGTAAATGGCCTTCTAACCGAGAACCGTGTCCATCACCATTAAGGTCAATATATACTTGACCATGGATTCTAGGTTGGCTTCCGCCTACTTTACTTCCAATGTTAAAAAAGGGGTTTACTGGAATATCGTAATAATCTCGTTCGATAGCTTCTAAAATGCAATAAAGTATGGCTTCTTTCATTGATAAAAAGATTCCTGTTAGCACATCATCAGGCACAAGATCCAAACATAAGGAAGGGTAGAAATTTCGTGATATAGTTACCAGATTAATTCCCCGAGCCAATTTTAAGTGTGGAGGTAATTTTTTCTCAATATAAACATCAATTTCTGGATCGATAACGCGTGCCATTGATGGATAACGATTAATTAATGTAAGTGCTTTGCTTCTTTCTGAAATCTTCTCAATTTTAGAGGGAGAATCTGAAAAGGGATTTTGCTTTCTTTTTTCGTCTTCAGTAATGATTAGAGTATAACAATCATCATGATCGTTATCCACATCTCCATTCAACGGAGTTCCTTCAGTAATTGCCATAAAGACATCCTTATAATCTTTCCAATATTTTTTAGAACATTTTTGGAGGGAATTGTTCTTTTCAATTACCTCAAAGCCTTTAGGTCGTTGACCTCGAATAGGAGATAAATAAGCGTAATGTCCATAATATCGTTCTTTCTTTTTTTCTAATCCAAATTCATCAGTCGTGATTGTAGTGGTGGATAAAGGATCCCATCTTTTAATCGGGACATCATAAATATCCTTGAAATTTTCCTTATTTATAATACCCCACTCCATGAAACTTGGAGAATATTCATTTTTATCAGATTTCTCTGGAATAATTCGCACCTTATTAGAATAATTAATAACCAATCAGATAACAAATTTTAAATATTTAATGAATTTAGAATGAATTTAGAAATCTGGAAAAAAATAAAAAAATAAATGGGATTTTATTATTATTATTATATTTTTAATGTTTTTTTATAAAAATTCAAATTTTTAAATTTTATTTTTAAATTTAACGTTTTTTAATAAAAATCAAAATTTTTGAACAAAAGTCTAATTCCTTTAAATTGACATGTTAGTATAAAATAAGGATAAATATTCATTATTATTCATTTAAAAGAAAAAAAAAAAATAGAAAGAAAACGCTTAAGACTTAACATCTAATCTCTTCACAATTTTATAGGTTTTAAAAGTTTGGATGGGTTCAGACTTTTCATTCATGCTATCCATCGGAACACGAACAAAATTCTCATCATCGAAATCATCCAAATTGCTAAGATCGCCGATTTTTGCCATCTTATTAGCTGCAGACAATTCTTTTATTAAAAATTGCCGTACCGCACATCTTATGAGCTCGGATCGCGAAGGATATAGGCCATTCTCCCCTATTAACTTATTAATGGCGTCTATATAACTTTCAGGTACGTTAACTGTTACAATTTTCATGTTCTCACAATCCATCTATTATGAATTAAGTCAGAATGATCATATGGAGAAACTCTTAGGATTCCATTTGTTTTAAACTGCCTTAACCTTAAAAAATTACTTGTTTAGTGATATTATAATTTATGGTAAAATTATATTTAAATCTTCTTTTTTAACCGATTAACATGTTTTTAAAAATAAATTTTTTCCCAATTGAAGAAATCTAATATCTAAGATGAGATAATAAAATTATAGACGATATCTTAAAAGTTTTTCTCTTTTATGGCTATATAACCTATTTTGTTTTATCATATATAAAAAGTAATCAGTAATTGTTAACTACTATTTATTAAAAAGTTTAATTTTGTTCAGTTATATTAAAAAATTTTCAAAAATAATTTCAATTGCATGTTTTTCTTGTGAATAGATGGATTATTAAGATAGACAATTTTATGACACTTAGAACTAATACTCTTCAGCTAGATTGACTTGGTTAATAAAATTATTACTATTTTCAGATATTCGAGACAAATTTTCTATAACTTCGCCCCATCTGAGTAGATCGCTAAACGGAGAATATCCTCTATGAGGAGAAAGAATAATGTTATCAAGATCATGAAAAGGAAAATTATATGGATATTTTTTGCCATCTTTTTCCTCTTTAGGTGTATAATTGTACCATACATCAATTGCTGCTCCTGCAATTGTTTTATCTCTTAAGGCATTGTAAAGAGCTTTCTCATTGATTATCTTACCTCGTCCTACATTTATTATTATACCCTCTTTTCCTAACCGGTCTAGTTGTTCCTTTCCAATCAAATCCTCTGTTTTTGATGTGAGAGGAACGGCAATTATTAAGATATCTATTTCTTTACAGAATTCATTAACTTGATATTGAGAAAATTTATTTACCGGAGTAATCAATTGCTCATTTTGTTTATCCCCATGTTTTCGAAGGATAGAAAATTCGATTTTGAAGCCTTGTAACATTTTATGGATTTTTTTGTTAATAGCCCCATAACCCAATAAACCTACTTTTCTGAAACGCAAGGGTATTGAAGTAGCTTCCTTATCACCCGTCCTCCATTTTCCTTGTTTCATCCATTGATGATGCAAAATAGTTTTATTCATGAATGTCAATAGCAAAGCAACAGCATGTTGCGCCACAAAATAAGAGTTTCCATGGCCATTGATTAGTTTTACTTCTCTTTCTTGATTGACTTCTCTAAATAACTCAATTAAGTGGGTTACACCAGCACCAGGATTAATAAACATTTTTAATTTAACAGCCTTTTTCAACATTGTTCTAGTTGGCCGCCACCCTATTAATACGTCGGCATCTGGAACAAGAGATAAAATACTTTTATTCGAAATGTCAGAAGGAAATAGTAATTTTAGGTTCTTATATTTATTCAAGTTTGTTAATAAATATTCCTGTATAGGTTCGGCTATTTTTGAAAGGAATAGTACAGTAATTTTTTCAGATCTGGTTGACATGATTTATACCATAATTTTATTTAACACATAGGAATGAAAATAAATATATCTAATTTATGTCATAAGATAAGTAAAATACATGTTCTATACACAAAACACGGGTATATTTGGATTAATTATTATCATTTTTTTTTGTCTGTCTCAAATAAATTTTTATATCCTTTTTGTTGATATATTTATAGTAAAAACTTTTAAGAGGTAATTGTTAATGTCTGAAGTAAAATTATTTGCCATGTTTGTAGAAAGCATCCAATTAAATATTGATAATTTTTTAGTTGAAGAACTTACAGAAATGCAAAAGGAAATCATTGATGAAGCAACGTTTATTTTCAAGGAAAATATTGTTGGAGATATTAAGTCCTTTGGAGGAAATATCAAAAAAAACGAGGAAAAATATAACGAATTATTGAAACACGCAGAAGAGGAACTTAAATTAGAAAAATATAAGGAAATTAAGAAGCACTTAAAGGACTATCTTAAGAAATTACCAGAATTAATCATAAAAACTTGCGGAGCTAAAATTCCCGTAAAAGAATTTCCTTGGGTAGATATTATATTTCGAACTGTACCTCGTATCATATATGATGAAAATGTGAAACTCTTAGACAGACCAATTGCTTATTATGGTGAAATCAAGTGTTTTCTTGGTAGAACCACACTCTACGGGAAAATCAAGGATCAAGAACCCCTCTTTGCACCATTTACGGGAAATCTTGATTTAGGAGGATATAAGCTTGATAGTACTGCAAAAGAACCTAAATCGGAAATATTCTCTTATGTTAATGCCATAATAAATTCATTTGACTCAGCTATCACTAAAAGCCAATTGGCTAAGTATCATGAAGAATTCTCGCGGCATGGAGATCCAGTCTGTGACTTTTTTATGAAGGAAGATGAATTAAAAGAGTCATTATCGAACCTAACCTCTGCCTATGAAAGTGGTAGAACAAAGTCGGATACTGCTGTTTGCGGTATCGCGGTACCATTACCTTCAGATAAAACAACATTAGTAATCATAATTGATGAAAGCAATGATAACAATAGATATGCAAAATGTTTTGAGGCACAATTAAAGTTCTCTGCAGCCGCATGTAATGCTCCCGTTCCAATGATGGGTGCTACTCCTGTTCAAGGACAACAAACTCCCGGAACCGTTAGTACACCTGGAGGTCAAGAGCTTAAAGTATGGTCTGCTGAGGAATTAGCAGAACAAGCACAATCAAGAATGACTTCTCAACCTGATATGCCCGTTTGGACTGAAGAAGAATTAGCTAAGCAGGCCTCTGAGAGGGGAACTGGACTTCCTGATGGAATCGATATGTGGACTGAAGAAGAATTGGTGGATTTGGCGAAACAGAGAAGTGGTGGCGGATTAAATATACCTGAATGGGAAGATCAAGAACTACCAGAATGCAAGAACTGTGGATACGCTCTAAGATCGGGATGGGAAAAATGTCCTGCTTGTGAGACTCCTGTAGGAGAAGAATTTCCTGAGAAAGAGGAAGAAATCTCCGAACAACCCTCTGAAGAATCATCTGAAGAACCAGAAGAATCAGAAGAGTGAAACCTATCAAGCTAAAGTTTCTTTTCAATCAAAATTAAATAGATCCACAAGCTTAAAAAATTAAAAATCTTAAAATTGGTTTGTTTTCCTCCATTCAAAACTTTTTTTAACTAGATTTTATTTACTTCCTTAAAGGTATCAAGAAACCAAAGAATTAGGAAGATTAATTGTTATCAAATATCTTTTTATTAAAAGGTAAAAATTTTCATGATCTGAACTCCCTTGACGTCTACAGCTACCCAGATGATATCTTAAAGAATGGTAATAGAGATTTTGTAAAAAAAGTCATTATAGGTCACGATCAGGGTGTTATTGAGAACTCCCGTAATGATCAAGACTCTTCAAATCAGAAAATAAAACATGAATTAAATCATTTTACCATGGATTGTCCTGTTCCTCAAGTAATTGATGACCTAAATGTTTATACATCTTGCATTAATTCAAAAATGATAATCGGTTTAATATTTAATAAGGATGATAACCCTCATGATTATAAAGAGATTTTTGAAGATTTATTTTATGAAATGCTTAATAACGGAAAATGTTGCAAGTTTGAAGATGAAATGGAGATTGAAAACTTCTTAATAACTCTTTTTATAGATATCAGGAGATATGGCGATGAATTTATAGAAAAAGCCTCTGAAATATCTTTCAAACCAACGGGGATCTTTATAAAAGTTTTCTTATTTGGTATTGATGATGTTGGTAAAACTTCATTTGTACGTCGAATTAAAACGGGAGAATTCATTGATAATTACCTCACCCCAACCCGAAAATTTAATATTGAACATGTTCAAAAGCAAAACCGATATTTAGCAATCTGGGACATGCCCGGACAACGTGCATTTAGAGAAAAATGGTTTAAAGGTATTCAAGATTCAAATATCATTATATACATGATAGATGTTGCAAACCAATTGCGATTTGAAGAATCTAAAAGAGAATTATGGAACTTTATGAATAAACACGACTCTTCTGGAATCCCGTTAATAATTCTGGGAAATAAAACTGATCTCATCAAAAAACCCGAAGAGCAAGATAATACTCTTATTAGGACTAAACAAGAAATTATTGATTTTTTTGAACTTGACAGAATTAACGATCGAGATTATTTTTTCTATTTTACATCGGTAAAAACAAACTATAACATGAATAAAATAATAAATACTCTTTTTAACACGGTTTAAATGAAATCATAAAAGGGTTTTTTTAGATTCAATACTTAAAGATTAAATTTATAAATCTAAAAGATTAAATTTCTATTATAATAAATGAGATAAATACTATAAAAAAACCGAGTAGATGCTCACAATGTATAAAAGATTAAAAAAAGATTTGAATATCAACATCGAAGAAAAGGATGGACATTTGTTCTTAGGTGAGAAAAAGAAAGATATGCGCTTAGTAATGCTCCGGCCCAATGAAATCATGGAATTTTGTGAGTTCACTGGTTCAAACGCAGATGATATTCTGAGTTGGGTAGGAAAAACTCTCGGAAAAGGTTTTATGGAACAATTCTTCTCTCACAAGGATTGGAGTAATGAGCCCATGGCTGTAAAGAAAGAAGTGGTTCTTGGGACATTGGAAGCATTGATGCTCATGGGTTATGGCGGGTTGGTTGGCTTCTTCAAAAAGGATCATATCCTAATCAACGTATATGGATCATTAGCAAATGAAGAAAAAGAAAATATAATGGCTAAAAATTTATGCCTGTTATATCTTGGTATATTCACAGGAATCTTGAGCGTGCTCGGAATTGAGACGGATGCAGAGGAAATTGAGTGCATTTTAACAGGTGGCGAAAAATGCTCCTTTAAGTTTGACTTCATAGGGGAAGAGATTGATGATGGGCTAGTCGACGCGGAACCTTCAGAGGAAACTGTAAGTGAATTTTTAGCATCTCTCTAAATTTTATAATCAAAAACCTCTCTTTATTAATTATTATTTCATACTAATCCTTGTTCACGAAGATCTACATATAAAAATTCTTAAAAATTGTTGTTCCTACAACAAATAATTTCTGCTAAGGGTTTGATTAATTTTGCTCGAAAGTAAATAGAGTAAAAAAATACACTAGTGTGAAGTTTCACACTAATTTTATAAAAATAATCACGCTTTCTGGCAATTAAAAGTAATTATAAAATTTAAAATAAAACCATTAATAATTTCACTTATAGCAATTTAACATTATGAATATTAATTAATTATTAATTAAAAAATGTGAAAAAAAAAATGAATGAAAAAGGCGTCAAACTTAAAGTTGACTCTTATTCAGGTCCACTAGGTAAAATCAAGGGATTCGAATTCACAGCCGGGAAAATCAAATATGAAGGCGATGAATCGGAATGGGAACCAATGGGACCCACGCCGAAGCCACACATACCGACTCTACGTCCTTGGTTCTTCAAACTGATGGAAAGATACAAACCGTACTACATGCCCATTTGTGACATGTGTTGTCTTTGCACTTACGGCAAATGTAATCTTTCCAAAGGCCGAACTGGGGCTTGTGGGATTAATATGGAAGGGGCGTGTGCAAAGATTGTATCAGTTGCGTGCGCTATTGGAGCTGCTTGTCACTCTGCCCACGGCGATCATTTACTTCATTGGCTAAAGGATAAATACGGAAACGTGCCGATTAATTTTGGCAATAATATTGCTGTTGAAATGCCGCTAACAAGATTGCTTGTTGGAATGAAACCAGAGACATTAGAAGACTTGGAAACAGCCATGGAGTGGGTGCATTATACAATAACACACGTATTAGCTGCTGGCCACACGGGTCAAGAATCTCATTATTTAGATTATGAAAATAAAAGTTTCGTAGCGGGATTAGCTGATGAGGTAGGTATGGAGATAGCTGATGCTGTTCAAATCGCGGCATATGGGTTTCCAATGGGTGAAGCAGATGTCCCTATTGTTGAGTTAGGCATGGGGACGATGGATTGTGAAAATAAAGCGACGATACTGATGATTGGACATAATGTAGCACCTGGTATCGAACTTGTAGATTATATGAGAGAAAAAGGCATAGCTGATAAACTTGATGTGGGGGCAATTTGTTGCACAGCTCATGATTTAACAAGATATTATGATGGTGCTAAAGTAATTGGTTCAATGTCAAGACAGATGCACTTTATCCGTTCAGGATTAGCAGACGTAGTCATGGTTGATGAACAATGTGTGAACCTCCGAAGTTTTGAACAGGCCCAACTCGTGGGAGCTCCGTTTATAGCAACAAATGAGAAAAATATGGGTGGTTTGCCAGACAGAACTGACGATCCTGCTGAGGAAATTATTGATGATTTAGTCAGTGGCAGAGTTCTGGGGGTTTTAGTTTTAGATCCGATAAAAGCGGGCATGGTAGCTGCTGAAACTGCTATTAAAGTAAAACCAATTAGAAAAGGCAAAAGTGCTGTTCCAGACAAGCAAGGCTGTATTGATATGGCTTATAAATGCAATGGATGCGGTAATTGTCAACGAAATTGTCCTAATGATCTCCCTCTTGTAGAAGGCGTGAGACTTGCCAAGGAAGGAGATTTTTCTGTGCTAGCTGATGTTTTTGACCACTGTTTAGATTGTGGTAGGTGCGAAGCTGATTGCATGAAAGAAGTATCTCCATTAACGCTTTTAATGTATGCTGGGCGTGATAAGATAAGAAATGAGACCTTTAATATGAGAGTTGGAAGAGGTCCCATACAAGATACTGAAATAAGAAATGTTGGGGCACCGATTGTGCTTGGAGAAATACCTGGAATTGTTGCGATAATTGGATGTGCTAGTTATGGTAAAGAAATCCAAGAATTATATATAATGGCAGAAGAATTTCTTATCCGAAACTATATAGTAGTAGTTTCTGGATGCGGGGCAATGGATATCGGACTTGTTAAAGATGAAGACGGAAAAACATTATATGATCGATTTCCGGGAGACTTTGACAGAGGTGGATTAGTCAATGTGGGTTCATGCGTATCTAATCCGCACATTACTGGTGCTGCTTGTAAGGTAGCAAATATTTTTGCAAGAAGACCTCTAAGAGGAAATTTTGAAGAAATTGCAGACTATATTTTGAATCGAGTAGGTGCTGTAGGTGTAGCTTGGGGTGCAATGTCTCAAAAAGCAGCAAGTATTGCTTCAGGAGCTAATGGTTTAGGCATTCCTGCGGTTTGCGGTCCACATGCTTCAGAATACCGAAGAATGTACATTGGACGGTCAGATGATGATGATACATGGAAGGTTTTTAATGCAAGAGATGGCACACCGGATCAATTAGTAGGACCTGCACCTGAACATTTGCTTTGTACTGCTGAATCAATAGAACAAGCAATCTGCTTAGTTGCGAAATTAGCCATACGACCAGCGGATAACTCAAAAGGCAGAATGATCAAACTTTCTCACTGGATTGACTTGGAAAAGAAGTATAAAGGTCTTGATTTACCAAATGATTTAGAAAAGTATATCCGTGTAGATGCAGATATTCCAATCAACATTAAAACTGAAGTTCGCGAGTATCTAAAACAGAAAGGTTGGCAACCACGTGAAATAGTGGATCCAACTTTAATCAAGAGATTGTGTAGAACTTAGAACTTAATCACTAATACTTTTTTTTACTATTTTTTTATATTATTTTTTTAACTTATTTTATCTTAAATAAATAATTCCACTATATAATCACAAAAAATCTTGAATATCATGGTAGACAAACAAAAGTTAAAGTTAGCTAAATTGTGCGAGCACTGGGCAAATCACAATGATTCTCATAATGAAAGTTTTGCAAAATGGCGGGATATTGCGGGTGAAATGCAGTTAAAATCCGTAGTTGAAGAATTGAATAAAGCAATTGAATCCATGAACAAGTGTAACGTGCACTTGCTCTCTGTAATAGATCTTATTAAATAATAATAAGTATTAAATTTAATTTATTTTTAATAGCTTCTTCAGATGAACAGGTTGATTAAGGGCAATAATTCTTGCTTGAAATAGCCAATTTTATCCTGTAGTAGCTGAGGATATTCGGAAGCAAACCATAGATACACCGGGATATTCAATTCGGAATATTCAAATAGTTTTTCTCCTCGAATTGTAAAACCATTCAATGGAAACTCGAGAGTTATGATACTTTCACGTACTAACCCCATGGAATGATGGAAATTTGAAAGGGTTTGCAGAATTAGAGCAGTATTATTTAGTAATGCCTCATCAACCTCATTTGAAGTGTAAGTACCAAAAATCAAACCATCCATCGAAATCAAGCTAGTGGCTTTTCCTCTAATTGAACCCGTGAAATCTTCTAGGATATGTTCAATAATTTCAGAAGTTTCAGATACTTTCTTTAGTGCTTCGCTAAACATTTGCATGATAGTTTCTTTTTGGTAAATGGTAGTGTCAGCATAATCAACTTTAATGTTGCCGATTTCTTCAGAGACCTGATTGAATTTATTCTTGATGGCTTTAATATTGTTCTCCCATTCCATGGACCTTCGAAAATCTTGATCACTCTTGCTAAGAACAACAAACACGGGTGGTTTTTCGTTTAAATCATGGAGAGATTTTAATACTTGCCTATAATAATTAGCAGCTTCAGCAAACCGATCCGAATCTTTTGTATCTATGACATATAATACTAAATCAGCATCAGTAAAGAATAATTCTGGTCTATTAAAATATAATTTTTCTCTGTATTGAACCTGTCCTCCTAAATCCCATGATATGATCGGATAACCGAAAAAATCTAATTTTTCTCGACTAACACCTCTTGTGGGTAACAAGGATTTTATGATCGAGAATTTATCCTGTAAAACTGCCAAGATAGAACTTTTTCCTCCATTATCTAAGCCAATCATTAGGATTTTTTTATGAGATTTCATCTGTTCTTTAATGGCTTTAACTACAACTTTAGCAAGTTTAACCCATTTTGAAAGGATTTGTGAGGGAATTCCCTTGATATCTGGAAGATTATCTTCAGACACTTTCGCCAGATCTTCGATGGATTTGATCTCATGCTCCTCTAACTTATTAGAAGATATTTGATCTATTCCAATTAGAGTATCGGGTTTAAACTCTAATGCTTCTTCAAGCTCATTAATCATGGTCGAGCTCTTGAAGAAATCTTTTACTTTAACATTCTTCATCTCATTATTTGACATGTAAAATCGCACAAAGATTTAAAATTAGTCTATTAGTCTATACAAATACTATGGTTTTATTTAACATGAAAGTTCTGATTTATAAAATTAAGTTTTTATAAAAACTTAAGTTAAGTGAAAATTATGTTTTGTAACCATAATTATTTATTAGAAAAACATAATTATTTAATTAGAATTATTCATACACCCTCGATTACATAAGGTTAAGGTTAGTGAACAATTGACTGAACGCGTTCCCGAAAATATTATAATTTGTATAGACACATCCCGATCTATGGTTAGAACAGACTATAGACCAAATCGATTAAAAGTCAGTGTGGATGCTATAAAAAAATTAATTAGTGAAAGACTTTCAGTTGATCCGAATAGTTTTTTTGCGATCGTGAAATTTTCATCAAAACCTAAAAAATTAATCGATTTTACTAACTTTAAAGAAGAACTCTATGAAGTCCTAGACCACTTAGAGTTTTCTGGAAAGTCAGCAATGGGGGAAGCTCTTGGTTTATCAATAAAAATGATCATTGCTGAATTAAGGAAAATCGCCGCAAAAACTCCTCGCATCCTCCTTGTAACAGATGGGTTATACTCGAAAATGGCGATAGATCCGATGAAGATGGCAAGATTGGCTCAAGGGTTAAAAATCAAAATTGATTCCATGCGGTTGGGAGAATTGTCATCTAACAATATCTTAAAGAAAATCAGCGATATTTCTGGAGGGAATTATTACTACAATAATGATGCTGAAACATTACTTCGGTCAGCCCATGATCTTGCAATATCAAATGTTAAAACTTATGGCGGAGGCATAGGATCTCTAATAGAAAATTCTGCCTTTCTAAGAAAAATCGCTGCTGATTTATTAAGAGTTCAAGATTTAACAAAAGATCAAGAACAACGATTACTACAAATGAGAGGATTAGCAGATTATAAGAAATGTTCAATTTGTTTTTCAGACACGAATCCATACACTAAAAGTTCATTCTACGTAAGTGGTAGATATTGTCCTAGCTGTCAAACCCCGTATCATATTCACTGCTTAGCCGGTTGGGCTGATTCACAAAAAGATGCCAAAATGAGACGTGCTGGAGCTGTGAGATGCCCTCATTGTTTCTATTTGTTGAAAATCCCCACGGAGATTTCACAAATACAAAAATTTAAAACCTTAACAAAACCTAGTATTCATTCTAGAGAGCAACCTAAAGGTCCACAACAATTCGATGCTGAAATAGTAAAATTTGATTCAGATGCAATGTTTAGCTCATGTCTAGTATGTAATCTAATCTTTGATGATGGGGGAAAAATCGCAAAGTGCGGTAATTGTCAAACACTTTATCATGAACATTGCTTTAAAAAATTAAAAAATGGGCAATGCAAAAATTGCGGATCCTTTCTAAAATTATAAAGTATTAATACTCTCGATTTATTATTTTTGTTAAAGTTTGAACATTCATATTTGAGTTTATAATAAGTCATAATCATGTCAGATTATTATGAATATGGAAATGTTAAAACGGGATATGGGAATTTTAATCTCCCTCCTGTATTAATTGGAACCATGTTCTATCAAGGCCAAACTCTAGTAGAACGTGATGATCCTACTAAATTTAATGTTGAAAAAGCGAAAAAACGGATTTTAAAGCAAAAATCCTTAGCAAAGCAATATAAAATCCCCGATTTATTAGAAATTTCTGCTGTAACTCCTGAAGCAATGTTAAAATATCTAGAATTTTATCTTGATCATTTTGAACCTCCATTTGTTCTTGGGGGGACGTTGGAAGCAAGATCCGCAGGACTTGAATATCTTGTTGAACGGGGTATAAAACCTACAGAATTCATATATAACGCAATTTCGAATCTAAAAAACAATACTGAAATGAATCTTATTAAAAAACACAAGATTCAAACTGCCGTTGTTTTAATCTTAGCTTCTCCGAATATGACTTCAACTCAACGATATGCTTATATCACGGAAAAAAATCAACCTGGTGATATAAATATAATAGACGGCTTGAAAAAATTAGGCGTTGAGAGGATTTGGATTGATGGGGGTGTAATAAATCTTGAAAGTTTAGCACACATAATAGAAACACAACAATTAATATCAACATCACTTAAATTACCTGTTGGTACAGCATCAAACCTTTTTCTATTCAAATACTCTTCTCCTCGATTAAACAAAAAATTCCACACTAGATATAGAAGAGCAAGTATCATGTTCATTACTACTTGGTATTCGAATTTTATTTTCTATGGACCGATTGAAGATGCAACTGAATCTTTTGTATCTGCATATCAAGCATATGAGTTCAAAAAAACGCTTACTGAACGAAACATTCGGTTGATGGATACTTAACTTATGGTTAAAATTTATGCTTAATTCATTAACTAAAGTATAAATAAAGCTATTTTCTTAGAGTAAATAAAG
>DAOUVJ010000158.1 GCA_030667705.1 Promethearchaeota archaeon
ACAATGGAACCACCTCCAACAATGGAACCACCTCCAACAATGGAACCACCTCCAACAATGGAACCACCTCCAACAATGGAACCACCTCCAACAATGGAACCACCTCCAACAATGGAACCTCCTTCAATAACGGAAGAGCCGAAATCTCTTCCTGCAACTGTAAAAAAACCTTCTTTTTCTAAAAAGGATAATATATATGCAAACTTGTCTGAGTTTTTTCAAGGAATGTATAATGGCTATAATGAACGTTATGATAGGTGGGAGGGATCAATTTCTTCAATATTATCTATTTTACGCAAAATGAGAAAAATTACCAAGAAAAACACTGAAGATCTCGTAGAATCCATTACAAACATGCATGAAAAAATACAAATTAATCTAGAGAACTTCAAAATAAAAAGAGATGAAGTAGAAAAAGTCGCTGATGTTGATGTTGAATCCCTGTCAAGTGAATTTAAAAAAGTTTTGGGATTATTGGAACTACAAGTTAAAGAGTATCGCCTAAAGAAGTTAACAGATGAATACGTTCATTTTCAACAGCTCCTCTCTTGAATTCTTAAATGAATTTCGGAAAAATATATACAAAAAATAAAATAATATAAATCATGTCATCTTCAAATAAATCGCAAGATCGCCCTTTAATCTTAGATATTGGGAGTAATTCTTTTCGAATGGGATGGGCAGGTGATGATTTTCCTGATATTATTGCTCCAAGTGTTTATGTAGATCTTTCTGATTTTTTATTCACATCTGATGTTTTGGAGGGATTAGAAGAGATTTATCTTCAAAATATTGAACAAGAATATTTAGTTGGTCATGCTGCTCTAAAATATCAGCATATATTAAAGCTTCACGAGTTTAAAAAAGAGAATAACTACAACTTATTATTGAAATTCTTTTATTACTATTACCAGCAATTAGGAATAGAGGAAAAATTCCTATTCAAACAGCCTTTGATAATTTTAACATCATTTAACATGTCAAATCTGGAAAAGGAAAAATATAAGGAAATATTTCTTGAATCTTTCGGTTTTCCCGCACTTTTATTTTTATCGGATAACAAAGCAATATTATCAACAGTGCAAAAAACGAGTGGTGTTGTTATAAATATTGGTGAAAGTAAAACTTTAATTTCAACCATATTCCACGGATTTACTAATATCATGGCTAAAGATGTCTTCCCTATTTCAAGCAAAGATTTAACAAATTATATGTTAAACATGCTCATATCCAAAAAAATGTTTGAAGAAAATCTATATGTCGATGAAATGATTGCAAAAGAAATAAAAGAGAGATATTCCCTTTGTACGCTCCATCCAGAGGATGAGATCAAGAAAGTCAAGGAAGGATTGACGAAATATGATAGAATGATTACTTTACCAAATAGCTTGAAAGTCAAAATAAACGTTGAGCGACTTAAAGTTTCTGAACCATTATTTGATCCTAAAATTATTCATATAGATTACATGAGTTTAGCCGAAGCCGTTTCAAAAGTGATAAAAGCATGGGATAGGGAGAATTGGGAAGAATTAATACCCAATATCATCTTAACAGGAGGGGGAAGCTTGATAAAAGGATTGGACGAGAGACTAAAGATAGAATTGATGAGTTTCTTCTCTGAAAAAATAAGGAATAAAATAAATGTTATCGCTCCTTCTGGTCGTGAAAATATGGGATGGATTGGTGCTTCAATTTTATATTCTCAAGGACAATTAAACAATGGATGGATTGAAAATCCAAGAAAGGAACAAGAGATTGCTACTGAAGCAGAGGAGGCAAAGGAGGAGTAAAATGACGGTAAAACTTGATGTTAAAAAACAGTTTTTAAAAAAATTTCAGGATACAGTAATTCAAGGAAGAAAATTGCTTCAATCAGGAAACCATCGTTGGGCAGATCGCTTACTTACAGAATTATACTTTGAAATTGAAAGGACAGAATGGCTTGATATCCAAAAAAAGCACCAATTAATAATGATCATTACAAATTCATGGTGGATGTACATAAACTCATTGATGCAATTAAAAACTGAGGAATCTAAAGTTGATATTATCAAGTATATTGATGGTCATAAACGGTTTTTCTCTTTTTTATCAAAATTAGATAATTTCTACCTTTTTAATAATTTTACGACCAAGTTATTGAAATCTTTCATTAAAATGGAGGAAATTTCACTTTCTGGGATTACCAAATTCATAAATTCTTTTTGTATAAAGGTTAGTGAACGAAATGAGGACTTAAAATTAGTTGAACTACAAATTTTACTAATGTATGTAAGGAAATCCGTGATCCCCCAGGAATTTTATCATTTTGCTATGGAAATTATAGGAAGAACTGTTTTTAAATTGGATCCAAGCAAGAGATCCTTATTTCTATATATTCTATTAGAAAATATTAACTTAAATTATCAGTTGATGGAAAACTCTGAGGAATTTGTAAAACATATTACTAAAATTTTGCAAAATAGGCTCCCAGGTTATCTTAAAAATGAATTTAGCAATATAAATCGGATCTCTGTTAATGAAAGAAATTTTACAACAATTTTAGGAGATCTTGAAGAATTAATATATTATCTTAACGATATTGGAGAGTCCTCTTGGATTACAGTTATAATTAAGAATGTTTTTGAAAAACTAAATAGATTCAAATCGTTTGGAGATGCAATTACCTACATTAGAAAGTTCATTGATTTCTCATTAGAACGAAATCAATTTGATATTGCATTTGAGATATATGATTATCTCGAAGAGCTTTTCATGGTTCATACTGATTTGGGTTATGATAATATTCTGATTGAGTTATGGGTTGAAGCTTCCAAAAAATTTGTAGATATGAAAGAAAAAAAGTATTTACTACAATCTTTAGAGAAGTTAAATACTCACTTAAAAATACCACAAACTAATGCTCAAATCTATCATTATTTCTATACGTGTAATTTCTTGTGGCAATTTAAATCAATGTTTTTTTCTTTGGAACAGAGAGATTTCTGGAGAATGATGTTTTATCGAGTCCTATTTGAAGAACAAGATTTTGAATTAGCTGGTAAGATCATTCCTTATTTAGATAAAGATTTACAAGTGATCATCCCTTTTCCTAAACTTCTTTATACTGAAGTACAATCTTTTGTTAATGATATGTATTCATTTGAAGATGAACGGTTTGCACCAAAAACGCTTGAAGAAAATTTTGAAATTAAACAAATGATACTGCGAATTGATGGTAATGGTTCAATATCATATCGGATGATCTCTTTACAAGACCAAATAATTGAAGGAAAAATTTTCAATGAATATTGGAATGACGAACAAATTATTGAGTTATTCAATGATACATTCTCTAGCAGCACTGAGAAAATGTTTAATTTTACTTTAATGGAAATAGGCAAATTATCATATAATTTTCTCCCTCGCACTATAAGAAACTTCTTTAAACAATTTCAGATAAGAGCTTTAAAACTTGTACCAGAGATATATTTTATACTCGAGAACATGACAATTCCGTTCGAGTTGATTTATGATAACAATTTCTTCTTACTCAAATATTCTATAGGTTACATCATTGGGGAACCTCCTTTAGGTGGAGTCTCTTTTGATTATCATGCCGATACTTCCATTGAAGTTACACCTCATGATGATATTTCAGTTCTGATAATAGATTGCACTAATTCTATTAGCCCTTTAAAATGGAATGAATCAATAAAGAATAAAGAATTAATCTTTCCGTTTTTGGCAGGAGCAGAGGAACTCAATTATATCACTAATTTCTTCAATAATAGGGAGGAAATTAAAGAAATTGTAGTTTTATCTGGACAATATTCTACTCGAAATCATATTTTATCTCAATTAGTTAATGGAAATCATGATATAATACATTTCGTTGGGAATATCTTCTATTCTAAGTGGAATCCGTATAAGAGTTTTTTTCTAGCTAATGATAATGAAATTGTCACTTTTTATGAAATCAACTCAGCCCTGAAATCACAGAACGGAAATATCCACCCATTCCTATTTTTTAATTCCCAACTATATGATGTTAAGGGAAAAAAAGTAAGAAATGTATTAAAAAGGTTTGGAGATATCATGAAGGAATTTGATCATAATTATACTACGGGGATTATTGCTCGAAGCATGCCCATCTTTGATATAGAAACCCAAGAAATCTCATCGAATTTTTATGTAAATTTACTAAAACATTCAAGTCAAGGAGTTGCTCTTCTTAAAGCTCGACAAGAATGCATGTCAAAGAAAATGACATTGGTAATAGAAGAAGAATTAAAAGATTTTAAAGAAGATGAAGGTAGTGTTAATACTGATTTGCGAAATTCACAAGCAATTAGTAGTTTCGTCTTGTATGGGAAGCCATGGAAAAAATTAAATTAATATAGTCTAAATTAAATATATATCTATTAGATAAATTAAAATTAATATTGAGATATCATGTCAGATAGAATATTAGAACTTCGAACGGAAAATCAAAGATTGAAGCAACAAATACAAAGTCTAGAAAATAAAGTATTATCTCTTGTTGGAATGGTCAGATTCGAAACTTCAGGAGGTCCAGAAAAGAAGAATGTTTTGAATGAACATCTTCTCGAGTTAATTGGTAACACAAAAACTCAACTTAATATTGTTTCAACTAAGATTGATAAGTTTTATGCTACTGAATTAAAGAGGTTGACACAGAAAGGTGTGGCTGTTTTGTTAATAATGAATGATAGGGGAAATATACCTAAAGCGTATCAAGAAGTGTATGATGATTTAAAACTCACGCCCGGTATAAAAATTATCAATAATCCGAACGTTCGATATTTATTAGTTTTTAACTCTGACACCGCTATCTATTCGGGAGGATCCTTAGATAAGTATGATTTAGAAAAATCTATCCTAATAGTCTCAATCATTAAAGAAGCCTCAAAATTACGAAATATTGCTCAAATATTTAATTTAATGCTTCCATCTTTCATGCGAAAATAACTGGTGAATTTTTATAATATTTTTCTTTACTTGTAGTTTCAGATTAATTTAATACTATTAAATTACTTACTTGAATAGTGATGTCCACAGAAGAAAAAAAGTATAATGCTCATGCGATTATAACTCAATTCGGGTTAAAATCAAAATTATTCGAAGAAACAATGAAGATTCTCACAGATCTTGCAATCAAATCAAAAGAATTATTTAAAAAGCATTATGAATCTTGGTACTCTCATTTTAATAGCTTATATGGAGTAAAAATTACACAGGATCTTTTTTTGAAGCATACTTACTATTCAATTGTGCTTAAGTCCTTACTATTGAGTAATCTAAGAAAATATATTGATGTAAAAGGAGCATTCACTTTCTACAAGAGATTTTTTAGTGATGAAGAAGTATTATTTAACTGGGTTGATTTTGACCAGCATATCAATACATTAGATTATAATTCATACGAAAATGTTTCTTTTTCCCATGAAGACCTTTTTCATGAATTGTATCAACAAGTATTCATTTCAGAAACTCGACATAAAATTGGAGAATTTTACACGTCATCAACCCTAGTTAAAGAAATGGTAGATGATTCATATGAATTAGGCATGAAAATTTTAGATCCATCTTGCGGATCTGGCACCTTCCTCATAGAGATATTACTTAAAATACTCAGAGCTCCCCTTGAGGAAGATAAAAAAATAGAATTCATAAATTATATTTTTGGATTTGATGTTAATCCATTAGCCGTTTTAACCACAAAAACCAATATTTTGATGATACTAATTGATTTCCTGGATGTTGAAAATATAAACGATACAAATTTGAATGTTTTCTTGATGGATTCTTTATTCCCAGAACAATCAACTAAGGAGCAAAAACATGATGCCAAGCAAATTTATCACTCATTTGATTTGGTAATTGGTAATCCTCCTTGGTTAACATATAAAGATTTACATGAAAAATCCTATCAAGAAAAAATTAGAGAATTAGCAGAAAAAATCTCAATCAAACCTCCAAGTCAATATACTACTCATATAGAATTAGCTAGTATATTTTTCTATGTTGTTCCATTGAAATATTTAAAAATTAATGGAAAAATATTTTTTGTCCTAACTAAGAGTGTGCTTAATGGAGATCATTGCTATAAATTTAGGTCATTCAGAATATTTGATCAAATAGAAATTTGGGATTTCCCTCAGAGCTATTTCTTTAATGTAAATCATATCTGTTTGAAAGCCATGTACATCGGAAAAAACAATAAAATTCCAATACACGCTAAATTTCCCATACCTACAAAGATATATGATGAGAATATAGAATTTAAAAAGGAAGTAATGTATACTAGCCTAAAGTTAGAAGATGATGGTGCAAAAATTATCTTGCCTGAAGAAGATTTACTAAATATTAAAAAACTTTCTGAAAGCAGTTACAAAAAACATTTCTACCAAGGAGCTACCCTAGTTCCTAGATCGTTACTCTTTTTCAAAATTGATGATAAATTGGAAAAATCTTATCTAATATCACCAGATCTTGATGTGTTATCTCGTTCAAAAGCTAAATGGAAACATACATTTAATCAAACGGAAATTGAAAAACCATTTCGTTATAAAACTTTTTTAAATATGGATCTAGTTCCCTTTTGTATAAAGGGTTTTAGGAATGTTTTTTTACCAATAGATAAAGAATTTCAATTTAACGAGGAGTACCTTAAAAAATATCCGAATTCTCTTAAGTATTACAATGAAATGAACGCTTATTATATAAAAAATAAAAAATCAACAAGTGATATTAATACACTCTTTTTAAACGTTAATTATTGGAACAAATTAACTAAACAAGTCAATAATAAACCAAATCTTGTAATATATAATGCAAGTGGCTCAAACTTGAAATCTGCGGTCATCATCAACAGGAAGAAGAAGCTTATCATTGGCTCAGAGAATTATTATTACTCTACAGATTCTCGTTATGAGGCATATTTCCTATCTGCGATTTTCAATGCGCCTATCTTATCTAAAACAATAAAACTTATAAAATCAAGTCGACACATACATAAGAGACCGTTTTCTTATCCAATACCAATATATGATGATGATGATCCACTCCATCGGGCTTTGGCAACTAAAGGTAAAAAATATCACACTGTCGTGAGAGATCTGGTCTTGAATAATCCAAAAATCAACGCGAATAAAGTTAGAACATTCATTCATCACAAATTAACAAAATTGGACGAG
>DAOUVJ010000008.1 GCA_030667705.1 Promethearchaeota archaeon
TTCTGATAGATTCCTAATTAATATGGGATCGGCACTTAATCCCGATTCAATGGCATTAATGTGTTTTCTTCCCTCCCCAAGAGCTTCTTTAAGAGATTTGAAATTACAATGAGCACCTAAGATACCAAAGTAAGGAGTAAAAATATGAGCAGGAATAATTTCAATTAAAGAATTGATTTCTTTTATTTCTAATATAAAATTTTCAACCGATAGGTAAATTTTAGGTCTTCCATCCTCTGTTAATTTACCATGAGCCGAAAGGAATTGATATACATCATTCAAAATATGAAAATTAGGGATTAGAATTATGAAGTGTACTTTTTTGAATTCTCCCTCTATTTTCCAGATGAGTTCTATTTCGGTTTGTAAAATGAATTTAATTTCAGGAATTTTAGGATGATGGTAAATACCATTATCATATTCCTCAAGTTCAAACTTTAACTCTTTTAACCAAGATGGATGTAAACAATCTCCGGTACCAACGATATCTAACCCTTTTATCTTACTATTTAATGCTATATTGAAAATGTTTATTCGTTTGCTTGTTCCACCGGAATATTTGCTATGGATATGTAAATCAACTACTTTCTCCATCCTAAACTTTCAAATCTAATTTACATATATGTATTATTTAGAATTTTTAAAATCCACTAAGATCTTCATACTAAAGGGGTATTTTTTACATGAAATTTTAGAATTTATAGGAGTCGTTTCCATTATTTTTATATTCTAAATGAAATTAAATTACCTATTACTATATGATATATTGATTAATTATGGACAGAGAAAAAGCCCACCACCCTTCAAAAGATATTGTTGAGAGTAAAGGTACAATTCTTAGAGGAAAGACAATATGCATGTGCTTAACTGGGTCGGTAGCTGTAATTAACGCTCCAATTATTGCGAGAGAATTAATGCGATTAGGTGCTGAAGTCTTTGCAGTAATGTCAAAGGCAGCTACAGAATTAATTAACCCTTCCTTAATGCACTGGGCTACCGGTAATCCTGTTATAACTTATTTAACAGGTGCAGTAGAACACGTTTTTTTCGCGGGAAATAGACCTAAAGTTTTTGGAAAAGCAGATCTAATCTTAGTTTGTCCAGCTACAGCAAACACGATATCAAAAATCGCCAATGGAATTGATGATACTCCCGTAACAACCATAGTTACTACTGCTTTTGGATCAAACATTCCAATTGTTATTGTTCCTGCAATGCATGAGAGCATGTTTCATCCTATCCTTGAACATAACATTTCATTATTAAAAAAATATGGCATGGATATTTTAGGACCAAGAATCTCTGAAGGAAAAGCCAAGATTGCAAAAGTAGGTGATATAATTGACAGAGTTATCGATTTAATAATCGCAAAGAAAGATTTAGAAGGAATTAAGATATTAATAACAGCAGGACCTACAAGAGAATACATCGATGAAATTAGATTCGTTTCAAATAAATCATCTGGGAGGATGGGTATTGAAATTGCTAAAGATGCATCAGCAAGAGGAGCAGAGGTATTACTGGTTGCAGGGAAATGCATGGTAAAAATTCCAGATTATGTAAATACGGTCAACGTGGTCTCCTCAGATGATTTCATAAATGCTGTTAAAAATGAATTATCTTACAAAGATTTTGATATTTTCATATGTGCCGCGGCTATTTCTGATTATAAACCAATAGATTGCATTGAAGGTAAAATCTCTTCTGATGATGTAAAGGAGCTTCAAATTAACATGAGATTAACTCCTAAAGTTATTAACGTTGCTCGTAAGAAAAACTACAAAGTGTTTATCGTTGCTTTTAAAGCGGAAACCAACGTTTCAAGAACTCAACTTATCGATCGAGCATATGAAAGGTTATTAAGTTCCCAAGCAGATTTAATTGTGGCTAATGATGTAGGTAGAGAAGATGTGGGCTTTGGAAGCAAAGAAAATGAAGTATATATCGTCAATAAGGAAAAACAGATCTCACATATTGAAAAAAATTCTAAAAGATATATAGCTTCTAGGATATTAGATTTAACATTAGAAAACTTCAGAATAAGAAACATCAAATAAAATTAAGACTATTTCATTTTTATAAAGATAAATATTTAAATAATAAATCGATTTCTTTTCAAAATGAATTAAAAATTGGAAGCACAGCCTTCAAGATTTTTACTAATGTTATTAGAATTATGTTATTAGTAATAATTTAGAAGAAAGTCACGTGTTTATAAATTTAATTTATAATAATTAAAATTGATAATATAGGTTTGGAGTGAGATTAATATTCCATCTGATGAGGAAGGTACAATAAAACAAGGCACAATAGCACAATTTATGCGTAAAAGAACCCAATTAGTGGGGTTTGAATTCGGATACTGGAAACATTCTCAATATATAACAGAATTCTTAGATAATTCTTTAGACGCTATTGAGACTTTTCACTGGAAAGAGATCGAAAAATCTGATTCAAGAAATAAATTTTCATTAGATCAAGAAACAGCTTTAGAAAACTTATCACTGATGCAAGATCTCTTAGAAGAAGAAACGTTTGATAGTGATGATAAAGAAGAATCATCAAAAGAAAAAGAAGAAGAGGCTGGAGAAATAATCAATAAAGCTGAAATTGAAGTAGAGGAAGAAGTTCAGCGAATTATAGATGATTTAGAAGAACTTTTAAAGCCTGTTGCGGATTTGGTTGATATTGAGCCAATTGTAGTAGTAAGATTGAGAGAATCTGAACCTCCTTCTTTTTTAACTTCGGAATTATCGCAAAAAAACGTTATGAATTATACAATCGAGATATTTGATAATGGAATCGGAATGAGCAAGGGAGATCTTCGTAAGTTTGGAAAATACTTAGCAAGTTCAAAAAGCGTTGAATTAAAACAAACTCGAGGTAGTCAAGGCTTTGGAGCTCCAAGTGCTTTTTCTGATGCCCAAAATACAACTGGAAAACCTATTATTGTAGCTTCTAAAACTAGCGATATGGTGTATGCTAATACATCTGAGTTTTTCACAACTTCAAAAAATGAAAAACGTTATTTAATACACCCTGTTGATTTTGATAGTCCTTTTGGACATGGTACATATATTAAGTTAAATTACTTAAACGTGAAATATGTTAGGGGTTATGTAGACACGTATATCAATGAAACTGCGTTGATGAATCCTCATATCACAATCCTTTTCATTGATCCTTACGGAGAACAAATAACATATCCAAGATTAGTATCATCCTTTCCAAAACAACCTAAATATGCTAAACCACACCCTTCATCAACCAATATAGGTGATTTGCAGGATCTCATCGCAAAATCAGAAAATTTAACAGTTTCTGCATTTCTACAAGAAAACTTTGTACGTGTTAGCCCTAAAACCGCGAAAGAAATAATAGATATTGCTGAAAAAGATTTACAAAATAAAAATAATCTCCTTATTCTTAAAGAAGGATTCATTACAAAATCGAAAAAAAAAGAGGATCCAATTTACCTTCTAAAAAAAGAAAAAAGGGTGTATGGACGGTCAGAAAAACTAAGAGATAAAATTATTATTTATTCATTAAAATCTGATGATTTAAAAAATGATTATTGGACTCTAATTAGTGAATTTATTAATAAGGATAAAAATCTTATCAGTATAAATAATAGTATAAAAAAACATAATCGTCGAATAGAAACAGCTAATACTAAAAAAGAACAGAATAATATAAAGAAAGAAGTTAATAATTTAGTAAAAGAAATTAATAAAATCAACAAACAAAAAGAGGAAATTAAAAATCAAATATATGAATTAATTAAAAGAAATGAATCTGGGCTTTTAGAACTGAAGAAATTTCCTTCTCGAACTGAATACGAGGATTTAAAGCGAGAAGTACAAATTTCTAAAGCTAAGCCCGTTGAATTGAGTAATGAACAATTCAATTCTCTTTTTCACGCATTTAAATCGATAAAATATATGGGCCCACCAACTGATACCGCTATACCAGTTGGGGATACAGTATTAGAAAATACTTTAGTAAAAGAAATTGGTTTAAAAATATCAGAAAATATCGAAGACTTTGATGATCCTGTTTCAAACCTTGTGTCTGTTAAGGAAGCTTTATTGAAGGAGAAGAAAAAGCAAGAAAGCTTATCAAGTGAAGATGCTCCTTTAGATCGTAGCGTAAATAATAGTGAAATAGAAATATCTGTATCAAGAATTCTCGCAAGTTATGATATTTTAGAAAATAATGGAGATCCAGATGAATTCAATAAAACGTTTAACAATGTATTTAAAAAATTAGATGATGGGTCAGGAAGTAGTTATCGTGATCTATTAAATTATTTTACCGATGTACATTCAAAAGACGATGATTTTGCTTCTGCTGAAACAAGACCTCCAACAAGTGGTAAAGGTTTAGCATATGTAGTTGAAGCAGCATTGGCATATTGCAATGATCCTAAGAAATTAAACACTCCTAAACGGTCTAGGGATGTTTTGTCTAGATTTGTAAACCGAACACCCAAATTAAGAGATAGTGCCGAATGTGCTATAACAAAAGCAGTTCAATCTGTTAATTGGAAGAATTATAAATTAGACACCTTTGATAACAACTTACCTAAAGGACCTATTAAACTCTTAGTTAATGTATCAGGTCCTTATGTACATTTAATGTTTAAATCTCAATCTAAAAACGCTTTAGCAGATGATGAAGAACTAATTAAGGAGATTAAATATTGCCTCGAAGCAATTGGAAGACGTTTAAGATCATATTTGAATAAAAAAGATACTTTTAGAAAAACAGAAAAACGAGCGAGTGTCATAGAAAGATATATTCCAACATTTGTAGAGAGTCTTTTTAATATAGTTAAAACTACAGAAAGTGAGTATAAAGAGAAATCCTCTCCAGAAGAGTTAGAGAGTTTAATGAAAGAGGCAATTGGTAAAAAAATTACACCCAAATTAACTATAGAACCCATAAAAGAGAAAAAAGTCATACCTAAGGAAGAAGAAAGAAAAGAAATCCCTAAAAAAATAGAAATTGAATGGGAAAAAGAACCAGTTGATAAAAAACCAAGTAAACCAGCTGATAAAAAACCAAGTAAAGAGATTTTTTCAGAAAGAACTCTATTAAAATGGACTATCAAAGAATTAATAGAGTACAGTAAAGAAATCGGGATTTCAATTTCACAAAATTCAAAAAAAATAGACATTATCAAAAAAATACAAGCTTACTACAAGACTGAAGCGATCATTGAAAAACCAACGAAAGAGGTAGAGGAGGAGCTTGTCAAACTTGTTTCGAAAAGACCTGAAACTATTGAAAAATATATCACTTCTAAGAAACGTAAACCCATAAAAAAACCACCTCCCAAACCAAAACCTAAGGGAATAATTCCCCAAACCGTTCAAACTACCCTACCCGTTATTACAACCGATAAGATAATAGCAACTCTTAACAGTGAATGGCAAAACATAACTCATCTTATCTTTAAATTAAAAATCAAAGATATGATGGATGCAAGGTATCTCCAGAATCGACTAAAAGAATTGGTAAGGAGAGAAAAAGTAGAAATGAAAATAATTAAAAATAAGAAACATTGGAAACTAAAATGAGGTAAACTTTGATGGCAAGTAAAAGTGAAAATTGGGATTTAAAAGCTACAAAACAACTATATCAAGAATATCTAAATAGAAACTTGGAAGAACAGAAAAAAAAAAAGGTATTACCTTTAGAAACTGTTGAAATCGATGATTTAAATAAAGAACAAGCTCTCCAAAGAATACGTGAATTTACAGACGCTATTATTGAAAAAATTTATAAAAATGGGAGACCCTCGATTTCTCTTCCTTCAAGAACCACAGGAAATATAATATGGGATGAAGAAAATGATTTACTTCTTTTAGGTAAACAAATAATGGAAAAACAATTCCATTCTCTTGCAAGTGTAGCTGATATGACACGTTTGATGAAAGTATTAGAAAAGGTGAATGAGTTATTACTAAAAGATCTTCACGCTACTAAAAGAGAAATTTTCTATTCGGCAGTTACACTTTTCGGAGATCAAAAAAATAGTGATAAATGCATTGAAGATGTGGCTAGTATGCTTTACACGACAAGAAATTCAACACATATCGTTGCTTCTGCTAAAGGATCTTGTGTAGGAAGGCTTCGAATAAGAGATAGAAATGATATTATTGATCTTGAAGCTTTAGGTGGCGGTGGATGGACAATATCACCAATGCTTGATAATATTGAGATTATTGAATCTGATGCTGAATTCATATTAGTAATTGAAAAAGATGCGGCAATGATGCGACTAGCAGAGGCAAGATTTTGGCGGAAATATCCATGTATTCTATTAACCGCACAAGGAGTAGGAAATGTAGCGGTGAGAATGTTTTTAAAAAGATTAAGTAAAGAATTAAATCTCCCAGTCTTTAGCTTAGTGGATAGTGACCCTTATGGGCATTATATTCATTCCGTTTATCTCAGAGGATCGAAGAGATTAAGTTATGAAAGTCCATTTTTAGCAACTCCTAAGATAAAACTTTTAGGTGTATTGACTAGAGATTTGGATAAATACAAAATTCCAAACTCCGTCCGTATTCCCATGAACAAACAAGACATAAAAAGAATAACCGATCTCCTCAACGAAGATTTCGTTAAAAAAAACAAAAAATGGGAAGAAGACCTCAAATTAGCACTGAAATTGAAAATCAAAGCTGAAATACAAGCATTTTCGGCTCACGGTTTTGAATTTCTAACAGATAGATATTTACCTGAAAAGCTTACAACAGGAGACTGGATCTAATTAGGAGATGAGAGGAAATGAAATTATTTCATAAAAAGGATGGAGGAATTGTACAACTCGTAGGTAAGGATGAAATTAAAGAATGGCCAGTTGAATTACCTTTAATTTTTATTGAATACATAAGGAAAAACAAGTTAGGTAGCTATAATGATAAGAAGGTTGAGAAAGATATAGAAAAATATCTAGATGAAATTTTAACAGAAATCGCTATTCCAAGGATGATCTCAGTTTTAGATGGAGAGGATGAAATAGAGATTAAAACAGTCCTTGAAAGAATTGATGAACTAGCAAAAAAAAAATTAGATTTAGTAAAACCAATAAAATCTTATATTGAAAAATTAAAAAAAAAATCAAAAAAAAAAGATATCAGTAAGGCTTGCAGTTCCATTTTATCTATTTTTGTAAAAGAAGAAAATAAAAAAAAACTCGCTGATAAAAGGAAAAAAATGAGACAAATAGAGCAGGAATTTCTTCAAGGTAAAATTAGTGGTGAAGAATACGCGAGATCACGAAAAGAATACTTAATTATGAAAGAATAGGTTATTATGTTGGATTGGGAAGATAAATCAAGATTTTTAGAATTCATTATTGAAAATGAAGTAGTTGGTTTTTTTAATGAACCCTTCAAATTAAAATCAGGGCGGCTATCAAATTGGTATGTAAATTGGAGGACTATTGCTCAAGATGCTTTTCTAATCGATCAACTAACTGATTTCGTAATTTCTTTCGTCAAATTCTTGAATTTAACACCGGATTGCTTTTATGGTGTACCTGAAGGTGCAACTAAAATAGGAATAATTACACAATTGAAATGGGCACAAGAACAATCCAATTACAGTAAAGGAACGTATCTATTACCGATGGGGAGAGGAAAATTAAAAGAACACGGAGATCCTAAAGATCGATTTTTTCTGGGAGAACCTAAAGGTAAGGTGATAATACTTGAAGATACTACAACTACAGCTGGATCTTTAATTACCGCTATTAAATCTTTAAAAAAACTAGATGTAGAAATAATAGCTACAATTGTTATGACAGAAAGGAATGAGATACGTGATGATGGTAAAAATGTAGAAGAAATCCTTTTTGAAGAGGATGTGAAGTTTTTTGCCATGAGTAATGCATTAGAAATCATACCTTTATTAAAACCAAATAAACTCCAATCTAAACAAATCAAGGATTATTTTAATAAGTATGGGAATAGCCAAATAGACCTTTAGATTCATTTAAATGTTAAAAAGAATGTTCTCCATTTTCTAATTATGTTATAAATCTTATTAAACAGTAATTGTTCTGATTTCGTCAATCTATTTTCGTCATCTAAAGATAGTTCGGTTTTAGCTAATTTCAACAATTTTAATAACCTACTATCAATGATATTAGTGGTATAAGAATTATATCTATCAAGATCTATTTTTGGCTTTTTCTTATCTTCAACGGACTTTTCCATTAATGAGCGAAACTCTTTAGATTTTATCAAAAAGGTATCTTTATCTTGTTGGATAAGTTTCTGACTATCGCGTTCCCTAATGGCGAACCTTTGGATATCAACATTATCATATTTCTCATTTTGACTAACTACTAAAACTCCACTTTCAATAAATGGAATGGCTGAAAAATTTTTCATCCTATATTTTTTTCCTTTTTCAAAGGGCCCAAATGAATCTCCTAATAATGAAAAACCCTCATGATCATTTATACATTCAGTAGATAAAGTTTCATTTTTAAATATAAAATCTATTCGTTTTAAAGCGTCGTCTAAAGGTATTTCAATTTTTACCTTATTTTTCACTACCATGTTTAATAATTTAAAATTCTTTTATCTATTAAATTGTTTAGCAACCTTAAACAACACTTGTTAACTTCTTAATATTATTAGAGTGATCCACGTTTTGTTGGGAGAAATAGCGATAATTATAATATTCATAGTATTCTTTATTGTAGGTTTTTTTATTATTTACAAGCAAGTGGCTTTAGTTAAAAAAGGAGAATTTCGTTTCATTGACCGACTTCAATGCATGCTTTATGGGCTTCTGTTTAGTATCGCAGTAATGGTCGTTGTAGGAATGGCATTCATCTTTGCTGACAATACACTTCATCCTCTCATTTTAATAGTCCCTTTTTCAATATGTCTTGTTTATATCTCAATCTATCCTCTCATTGATTTTTTATTTATTGCTCTCAGTGAAGAAACAGATGAAGGGTTAACACCATTTCATGGATATCTAAGTAAACATATCATAAATAAATCAGGAAATAAGATAGTTTCAGCTTTAATGGCTATATTATTATATCTATTTTTAATTATTCCACCAATATTAATATCTTTAATTGGATTCCCTTTTCAAACTTTATGGATATCTTGGATGCTATTTTATCCCCTCTTGATATTAACATATTATGGTTCTAAAGGATATATATCCGGAATTTCGAATCAATATTATCACATACCCGAAATTAAGAGATCTATTTTCTTGAATTTTGAAGATAATAAAAGAGGGATGCATCAATTTCTAACAGATCCCTCACCATTCATTATGCTAGGGTTAATGTTGTTTGTTTTTGTATGGGCATGGATCTCACTTTTCCAAACGATAGGGTTCTATTTTACTGGTTCTTTAGCAATTTCTACAATGTCTTCATATTTCGTATATGTTACGCTGTTTTTTGGAATTGTAGGTTATTTTACGCGATTTTGGGGTAGAAAAATTAAGTATCGTGGAATTGATATCTATTTCGCAGCTTATTTAATGGCTGCAATAGGTGTAAACGTTCTAGTTAATTTTTTAATCGTAAATATCGATATTTTATCAACTACTTTTAATTTTTGGTTTTTCACGAGAGGAATAGTGCCAGTTTCTATTAGTTTTGCTTGGCCCGCTATTATTGAAGAATCAATTTTGATAATAATAACATCCTATTTCTTTCTTGTAAAAAAAAATGAGTTCAAATTCAACATTAAATATTCCAAAATAACTGAATGTGGTCAAACTTTTGATCCAATACCGTTATTTAATTTTATTAAAAATTCAGATCAAAAACTTAGAAAACATGCAGAAAATACTTTACTATTAATGTTTGAGCGAATACCATTGAAGTCAAAAAAAGATTTGAATGATTGGAAATTTAAAAATTCATTGATAGATGGAATTTGTGATCCAAATCCTAATTCTAGAGAAATCTCAATTAAAATTTTAGCACAATTAGAAAGTGTTGTTCCTGATATTGTGTTGCCCTGGATTATTGAAGCACTGGAATCTCCAAACTATGATAAAAGTATTTCTGTTGCCCGTTCCCTGGTTATAAATGATAATCAATTAGTCGAAAAATTACCTAAAAATCTTCTTATCAGCCTTATCAACGATCCAGAATGGAGACTAAGATTGATAGGTATAAAATTACTGAGAAAAATTAAATTAAAAGAAGATGAATTAATTTCAAAATTTAATTTAATTGAATTTATTAATGATCCTAGCGTAAATGTACAAGTAGAAGTACTAAAATTATTATCCGAATCATCTTATCAGATTCCTCAAAATATTATTTTTGAAAAACTATCACATCCTCAACAAGATATTAGAGCAGCAGCAATTCAATGTTTAAATAATATAGATATAAAGAAAATTGATTTGAAATTAATATCAAAGATTATTCCTTTTTTGAATGATCCTAGGAAGTCAGTTAGGGCTTCAATGTTCGATATTATATCTAAAATCGGTAACTTTAAGAAACTATCAATTCCAATATTACCTATTTCAGAGGGATTGACAGATTCAGCAGAGTACGTGAGATTTTCAGCTGTAAACGCTTTAGAAAAATACTATATTGAATCCCCCAAAGCTTTAGATTTAGACGCTATTATTAATAAAATTGATGTTTCAAATATGGGGGTTGTATCCAGTATTATAACACTTCTGGGAAGATTATGGCATTTTAATCCCGAAAAAATATTGACAACCTTATTAATATATATAAAACTTGGAGATACGGGGGTAAAGCAAAAAATATCTTCAATTTTAACTCAAAAATCAGAGGATAATCCTCTTTTTATCTTAAAAAGACTGATAATCTTAGAAGATGACTCCGGATTCATATCAAAAGGTATTATATCTACTACTATTTCCAAAATTGCATCTAAACATCCTGTTGAAGTACTACTCTTTTTACATGACAATTTGATATCAGAAGATCCAAATATTGTCTTGAATGCCGTAGTTTCTTTAGAAACTTTAATAGAAAACAATATTGAAAGATTAAATTTAGTAGAAATCATGCAGATTTTAAAACCAGGATTAGATCCTAAAATCAAAAAAGTGATTGCTCAAATAATCTCTAAAATTGCGAAAAAAAATCCAGTAATGCTTAAACCTGTGATGAACGATTTGTTAATATCAATCCAAGATTTGGATTCCAATTCAAAGATAATGTTAATGAAATCTTTTCTTGATATTGTTAAAAATTATCCAGAACTTATTCCAATACGTTATGCAATTTCATTTTTGCAGGATAAAGATTCATTTGTCAGGGAAGCAAGCACTAAAATTTTAGGATATATAGGTGATAAAGTACCATTAGAATCTACAGATGCTCTTATTAATTTTTCGTTAAAAGATGATGAGTGGATTGTTCGAGATGCTGCTGTATTAAGTTTAGGAAGACTTATCAATGAAATTAAGGATAACGAGGAAATAATTGGAAAATTGGTTATGCTACTTGAGGATAAAAATAGTTGGGTCAAAAGATCAGTAATGAATTTATTATCCTCAATTCCAGGTTTAGATCCAAATCTAATTCCCATAAAATTTGTTGAAAAAAATCTAAAGAGTGACGATCCGAAGATTAGAGAAGGCTTAGCTAATTTATTGAAAATTTTTGGATTTACCAAAATTGATATGATCTTTGATTCCATTCTACTATTATTAGGTGATGAATCTAAAGATGTGCGGAACAATATGATTAACTCAATGGTTAGTATTATCCAAGAAAAAGGATTGGTTGATATACTTTCAAAACTACTAAAAAATCTGAGTGATGAAGGTTCAATTACATCGCAACAATCTATAGCTATAATTTTAGGTCGAACTGCGAGATATGAAGATGAAAAAATTAAAAAACGCATCATAGCCTTATTAAAAATTAGGTGTGAAGTATCACAAGACCCAATCATATGCGAAACTTTGAACAAATTAAAAGAAGATTAAATTTTTAAAACAATATATCAATTAAATTTACTAAATCTAATCTCTCTCATTACTTTTTTCTGTAATTGATTATTTTTACCTTAATAAGCTTAAATCATTAATATGTCGGATTAAAATATCATGAAAAATAATTTTGGTATATCAATTAATTCTCGAAGGTGAACTTAGATTACAACCCCCTCCTCAAAAACTGTTATGCCTATACCTATTATTCAACGAATTGAAGATTTTTATAGATATTTCGAAGAAAAGCCCGGAATGTACAAGTATCAAGAAAAAATTAATGACATCTTTTCAAAAGGTGGGAATACTCTCATCGTCGAATATGAGGATTTATTAGCATTTGATTCTGAAATAGCAGAAATGTTAAGGAACGATCCAATAACCATTTTAGACGATGCAATTGAAGCCCTCAAAAATATACTCAAATTTCAAGGGAGTAAATTAATTAATCAAGATTATTTTGTGAGAATTTCGACGAAGGATGAAAAATGTCCATTACTCATTCCCTTAAGGGGATTAAGAGCAAAAAATATTGATAACCTTATATGGACTAAAGGAATTCTAGTAAGAAGCTCTGCCATTAGACCAAAATTAGTAAAGGCAACCTTTGAGTGTAATCTTTGCAACGCTCTAATAGATGTTGAACAATACTCTTCAAAGTTAAGGGGACCAAAAGGATGTACTAATCCCAGATGCAAAGCTAATTCACAATCTGATTTTAGACTTATATCCAAAATTTCTGAGTTCATTGATTGGCAAAGTATAATGATACAAGAAATTCCCGAAGATTTACCCCCTGGAAGAATTCCGAGATCAGTTCAAGCTATTCTAACACATGATTTAGTGGATACTGTCAAACCGGGCGATCGAGTAAAAATAATGGGAATTTACATTTCTGTATTAGCACAATCTCCAGCAAGCATGAATAGTAACCTATTTAAAACATTTATTGAGGTAAATTTAATCGATCCTGAAGATAAAGCAGATGAGTTTATTGAACTTTCAAAAGAGGATAAAATAGCGATTGAAAATCTCTCAAAAGAACCCAATATTCAGAAAAAAATAGCTAGATCCATTGCTCCTGTTATATATGGTCGTGATGACCTCAAATTAGCTGCTGTTTTGAGTTTATTTGCAGGTACAAGAAAAAAGAGACCTGGTGGGGGTTTTAAACGCGGTGATATTCACATCTTATTTGTGGGAGATCCTGGGACGGGTAAGAGCGAAATTTTGAAAAGTGCTATTGACATATCACCTAGGGGCTTATATACTTCTGGTAAAGGTTCATCTGCAGTTGGTTTAACTGCGGCCGTAATAAAAGATGGAGAAACAGGTCAAATGAACTTGGAAGCTGGGGCAATAGTATTGGCAAATGGAGGTGTGGCAGCTATAGATGAATTTGACAAAATGGATACAGCAGATCGTTCGGCTCTACATGAGGCGATGGAACAGCAAACCGTAAGTATAGCCAAAGCAGGAATAGTTGCCACATTAAAAGCTCAAACAGCGATGATCGCAGCGGCTAATCCTCGTTCTGGGAGATATGATCGATATAAAACACCTACACAAAATATCAATCTTCCACCATCATTACTATCCCGGTTTGATCTCATCTTTGTAGTAGTAGATAAACCCGATCGCGCAAATGATGCCCAAATGGCCGAGTTTATTTTAAAGAATGCTATGACTGATCCTGAAAATCCAATAGAAGATGATAGCCTAATTATAGCCCCAATTCCAGCAGATATGCTAAAAAAATATATCAAATATGCACGTAAGACTTGTCACCCTATTCTGAGCTCAGAAGCAAAAGATCGTATTAAAGAATTTTATTTAGAATTACGAGGGCAATATGATAGTGAAGATGCAGTTGTATCTATTCTAGCTAGGAATTTAGATGCTTTGGTACGTCTTAGTGAAGCTTATGCCAAAATGGCTTTAAGAAAAAAAGTTCTAAAAAATGATGTTGAAGCAATTATTAAACTCTTTACAAGATATCTTCAAGATACAGGTTATGATGAAACAACGGGTAAAATTGATATGGACCGTATATTAGTAGGGCAATCAAGAAGTGCAATAAGCAAATTAGAAAAATTTATGGATAAATTAAAAGAAGTTTTTGAACAAAACAATTGGAGAGCCCTAGAAAAAGCAAGCTTGATTCAAATTCTTGATATGGAAGAAGATTTGGATGAGAAATTCGTTAAAGGTGCATTTGAAGAACTTATCAAAGAAGGTACTCTATATGAACCAAAAAATAACATGATCAAATTTACGAATAAGGTTGAATAATCATCCTAATGGGTGGTACCATGGTACCATTATTAATTACAATAATTATCTTTTAATATTATATCAATACACATTATAGGTTGTGATTTAAATCTCAATTATATTAGAAAATTTAAAAGAGGCAATAATTGGAGAAAGTACAGCAAAGGCTAAATACAAACTTTTTGCTTTAAAGGCGAAAGAAGAAGGATATGAGGAAATTGCAAGTTTATTTAATGCTATTTCTTATGCAGAAGAAATACATATCAAAAACCATGTAAAAGCTTTTGAAAAAATATCAGATACTAAAATCAATTTAGGAGAATTAGTTAAAATTGATGAAATTGAACTACAAAAAAAGGTAAATGATACCAGAAATAATTTAATAAAAGCTATTGCTGGTGAAACATATGAATTTCGCAAAATGTATAAATCATTTATGAAAAATGCTAGAAAAGTGAATATTTATCTCGCGGAATTTTCATTTAACTTAGCAAGAAATGCAGAAAACATTCATCGCAAACTCTATATCGACTATTTAAAAATGCTCGATGGTAATATAAGGCGTGAAAAAAAAGAGATCTATGTTTGCCAAATTTGTGGTAATGTAGAAATCGGAAAATTACCCTTTTCTTGTCCTATTTGTGATCATGATAAGAAATTTTTTAAAAAAATTGAAAGCTAAATTATTTTTTCTATTATATTAATTGCTCAAATAAAATTCCTATTCCATAGGAAGCGATGAATGCAATTATTCCAATTATTAGCATCTCTAATCCACTTTTAATACGTGATTCTCCTGTTATCTTGGTTTTCAAAGCTCCTACAACAAAAAGTGAACACAATGATAATATAGATGAAATAACTAAAGAAACCATTCCTAAATTAAGATAGTATGGCAATTGAGGTATTAATGATCCAAAAATAAACGCTAAAAATGTAATAATCGCTCCAATTAAGGGGTTTTCTAATTCTTCTAACCCTAATTCATTTTTTATTAAAAAATTAAGCCAAATATCTTTATTCCTTGTAATTTTTTCGACGCAGGCATTCAATATATCTCCATCAAGCCCCATTTCTATAAAAATATCTTTTACTTCTTGTTTTTCTTCTTCTGGAAATAACTGAATTTCTGCTTCCTCCTTTTTTATCTCGTTTTTAATATAATTATATTCCGACTTTGATGAGATATATTCCCCAAGACCCATGCTTATTGCACCTGAAACCATTGCTGCTATTCCAGTTAGAATCACTAACGAATTTCCTCCTGTCAATGTCGCAGCAGCTATACCCACTAATAAAGTAAATGTTGAAATTAAACCATCATTCAGACCAAGAATGGCACTTCGTATTTTACCTCCTCCCATAATATGTTCTTCATTTCTTTGACTCAAAAAAAACCTCTCCTATGTTCTATTGATACATATTCAACCTATCTTTTTATAAAAATTTAAAATTTCAAACTTGATAGCCTTAACCTTTTTATTGTTCGAGAGTTAGGTATACCTGTTTGTTCATTCCAATCTCTTAAATTATAATAATTTTTTTTCATTTTCTTGAATTCTGGGGATGATCCTCTTAGAGGACCTTCTTTTAAAGGTTTTAATAATATCTTAGGAATTGAATCATTTACAGGTTTTATTCCCATTTTTATATTAAACAACCTCTTCAAAGTAAATATTCTTTCACCTAATATTTTAGTAGATTCAATATTCAAATTACTCCCTATTAAATTGTTTATCAATTCAATCATATACTCTGGTGGTGGATTCGCAAAGAAACATGAAATTAAGCTTGAATATATACTTCTGTAATCCTGTAGAATGATAGTCCCTTTTATCATTTTATCATTATTTGAATTCATATTAACTTTTTCTATACCTAAAGAAGAATAATCTATTTCAACAGATTTCCTTAATACTTTAAATACATCAGCAGAAGTATGACATGCGCCTCGAGGGCTAAAAGCATAAGTTATTGCCATTCCATGACAAAATCTTAAATCATGATATGGTACTTCCAATTTATTTACCGTTGCTATTTTATCATCAGAAATGTTAAATTTAGTGCCAATAGCATTGGAACCATCTGCTAATAGTTGACCAATTCCATCCTTGAAAGCCGTTTTTTTTATTAATGTCAACATCGAATCAGCTTGACCCCATGAAAGATTTAAATTGTCTACTTGTTCTTTATCAATTATTCCCTTATTAAACAAATCAAATAGTAAAGAAATACTACCGCTGGTACTTATGGTATCTAATCCATAATCATTACACATATCATTAGCAATAGAAATCGATTCTAAATCATTATTCAATATCATAGAACCAAAACCAGCAATTGTTTCATATTCAGGACCTTCACAAAGGGTAACCTCATAATTCTTATTAACTATATTGATGATCCTCCCACATCCTATGGAACATCCATAGCATGATTTATTTTTAATTAAAAACTGTTTTTTTAAGTTTTCACCTGAAATATCTAATACGCCATTCCATTCTCCTTTTGACCAATACTTGATCGGTAAGTCTCCCAACGAATACGCACCCATTACACCCGCACTGGTCCCCATATCTCTTAAAATTTGTGTAATGTTGGAATTTAGGATGGATTTAAGCGTTTTCTTGATCGAAGCTTTAAATACTTGAGGAGAATGTATTTTAGGTTTAAACGAAGATCCTTTAACAATTATTGCTTTCAAGCATTTCGAACCAAAAATAGCCCCCATACCTGTTCGTCCCGCAGATCGCCCTTCCGCATTAACATTTGCATATTTAACTTGATTCTCCCCTGCTTGTCCTATACATAATACTTTTGCCTTGGGTAAAGTTGACAATTCTTTCAGTTTAAGTCTTGTTTCTTTTATTCCTTTTCCCCAGAGCGATCTTGCATCAAATAAATTTACATTATCATCCATAATTTGTAAATAGACTGGTTTATCCGATTTACCTGTTATTATTATTCCATCAAAACCCGCTCTCTTCAATTCAGGTCCAAAAGTTCCTCCACAATTTGATTCCCCCCATAAACCTGTATATGGTGATTTTGAGCAAATTACAAACCTATTAGAAGATGGCGCCCCTGTCAGAGTAAATGGACCGTTCATTATCATTATAGTATTCTGAGGGGATAATCCATCAATATTTTTATCAAGTTCATCAATTAAATAGCGACATGCATAACCTGCTCCACCAAGGAAATCAGTAGTATAATCAATATTGATAGGTTCAAATGAAATTTTAGCTTGGCTAAGATCCACCTTCAATAAAACTCCAGTAAAACCAAAAACCTCTAGATCTTTCAATACCCTAGTCTCTCCTATAACTCTTACATACTTTGAAAAAACTAATAAGATTTAAAATTAAGATTAACCATTAAATTTTTTGAAGATTACTATTTGGATACAAAAAACTAAAATAAAGAATTAAAATAAAAAAGAATTATCAAATCAAGAGAAGAATTAAATTTTTTTAAGGAATCAATTATGAAAGCTGCAATTTTTGAAGATGTGAAGAAAATAATATATAGAGAAGACTATCCCGATCCAATACCAGGAGACGATGATGTTATCCTAAAAGTCCATTATTGTGGAATCTGTGGAAGCGATATTACAAACTTTAAAATTAAAATGTATCAAGTACCACTGATAATGGGCCATGAATTCACTGGAGAAGTAGTAGAAATTGGAACTAACATTACTGATGTAAAAATTGGCGATAAAGCATGTGGAATTAACGTTAAATTAGATTTAAGTCAGAAGAAATTAGATGGAATGGGAATATTTAAGGATGGAGGATTTGCTGAGTTTGTTAAAGTTCCTAGAAAATACCTCTTTCATATTCCTAACAACGTGTCAACAAAAGAAGCTCTCATGGTTGAATCCTTTGCTAATGCAGCAAGAGGAGTTCGATTATCTAAAATTGACCAGAATGAAAAAATTGTGATAATTGGAGGTGGGAATATTGGATTATGCTTTTTAAAATACATTTTAAAGGAAAAAAACCCCCAATATTTAGTTATAGTTGAACCACATGAGTACTTAAGGAATATAGCAAAAAAGATGGGGGCAAGTGAGGCATTTCCCCCAAACAAATCAAAATTAAAAAAATATTTCAAGGATAATGGATCTCCAACATTCATTTTTGATTGCGCAGGTAATGAAAAATCTATTTTGTTAGCAATTGATTTAGTTGAACGTGGGGGCACTATTTTACTAGAAGGTGTATATAAAGGTAGTGTTTCATTTCCAATGTTTCTCATTAATTCAAAAGAAGTAACAATCACAGGGGTCCTTGGACATGATTATGAGGATATAAATTTAGCTCTAAACTTTTTCTCTCAAAAAAAAGTAGATGCCAATGAACATATTACTCATATAATGCCATTAAATGAAATCCAAAATGCGTTTGAAAAATTCTTGGATCCAGGCGAAAGGAAATTTGTAAAAATTGGAATAAAGATTTAAGCTTTCAATTTGTTTTTTACTATCTCATTCGCCAATACTTCAAATGATTTGTAAACATTAGTCCCATCTTTAGCCGAGGTATTGAAAATATAACTGCCGTTAATATCATTTCTAATAATTTCAATTTCTTCTTTTGTGATTTCATTAACTAAATCATTTTTATTTGCTATTAAGATAATAGGGGTATTTTTACAATATTTCATCAAATCGAGCTTCCAAAATTTAATAAGCTGTTCAAAGGTTTTTCTTCTTGTGAGATCAGCTACCATCATCACACCATCAGCTCCATTATAATACAAATGGCGCATTTTTACCCATCGTTCTTGACCAGCTATATCCCATAATTGCATTTTAATTGCTTCTCCTGTTTTAAGTATCAATTTTTTAATAAAAATATTAGTACCAATTGTTATTCTATAATCTCTTGAGAATTTTTTAGATATGAATTGTTTAACTAAACTAGTCTTTCCCACCCCAGGATCCCCTATAATTATGATTTTGATTTGATATGTCATGACGTTCTACTTTTAAACGATTAAATCCAGTATTTAATTCTAATTAATTATTAAATTACAAAAATATAAATAATATAGGTATATGAATTTTCCTTAGGATGCCGAACCGAACTAGAACTTGACCATTTAGGATGAAATTGAAAAAATAGTAAATAAGATAAAATATTATCGTGAATTGAACGATTTTTTTTATAATTGAACTCTTCAATATTATTAACCTTGATTTGGTTGTAGATCCAAATGAGTATAATTAGAAAGTTATTTAAAGAATAATGAAAAATCATTATTTATTAATTTAAAAAATGGGAATGAATTATTAAAATGACCACAGGGATAATATACGATCCAGTATATCTTAGCCATAGAATAGGAAATCATGTCGAAAGTCATTTAAGATTAGTAACAATTATGGATTTTCTTAAACAGCAAAAATTATTACCCAATAACCCCAGTTTTAAAATGATAAGCCCAAGGAAAGCAACAATAGATCAGATCAAATATGTTCATACAGAGAGATTAATTAATGAAGTGAAAGAACTTTGTGAACTCAGTCAAAAAACTGGAAGAATTCAACAACTTGATATGGATACCGCAGTATCTGCGAAGACGTATGAGGCTTCTTTATTTTCCGTAGGAGGAAATTTACAAGGTATAGATGAAATATTATCCGGTAGTATTAAAAATGGATTTGCCTTAGTACGTCCACCAGGGCATCATTCAAACAAGTATAGATGTGCTGGATTTTGCATTTTTAATAATATTGCTATTGCTGCGGAGTATTTATTTAGAGAAAAAAACTTTAAAAGGGTAGCTATCATAGATTGGGATTGTCATCACGGAAATGGAACACAAGACATATTCTATGGAGGATCGGAAAATGGAAATTTGGTTATGATAAATTCACATCAAGATCCTACTTATTTTTATCCTGGTTCAGGATTCTTCAATGAAATTGGTGAGGATGAAGGATTAGGAAAAATAATTAATTTTCCAATGCCTCCCAATTCTGCTGATGATGTTCTAATGAGATATTATGAAGAAATAGTTAATCCTCTTTTAAACGAATTCAAACCAGAATTTATTCTTATTTCAGCAGGTTTTGATACTCACTGGACAGATAGATTAACTAATATGGGATGGACTTATCAAGCACCAGCAATATATTTAGATAAAATTAAGGAAATTGCCAATAAATATGCAAAAGATCGAATTTTGATTACTTTAGAAGGGGGCTACGAAGTAGACAAGCAAGCAATAGCGGTATATAATTGTTTACAGATATTAAATGATAATGATAATGATTTAATTGAGGAAAATACAAGAACTTCAGATGCAGAAATATTGAATTATGTGGATAATTATCTAATCCCGAAATTGAAAAAGAAACTGAGTGATCATTGGAGTTGCTTTTAAGATTCTACCATCGCATTCTTGCATTAGTTTATAAACTTAGTTCACTATTTAATTATCAAGTCAATAAAAAAAAAAAAATCAAGGTTAAAATTAATGTCTAATGAATATGAGAGAGACGATGAGGAAGAATATAAACCACTAAAACCCCCATCTATGCCACCCCCTACAATACCTCCTCCCTCAATGCCTCCACCTACAATGCCTCCGCCTACAATGCCTCCGCCTACAATGCCTCCACCCTCAATGCATCCGCCCTCGATACCTCCTCCTCCGACATCAACCCTAACCCCCACACCACCTGCACCAACTCCTCCTCCCGTCTACCCTACAGAACCTGTTGCTCCTATGTATGAACCAGAATACACCGGACCGTCTCAATATGAATATGAGACGGTTGTATCTCAAGTTCAACAAAAGGAAAATACAATTTATCAATTACAAGAGCAAATTAAAGATGTAAATGCTCAATTTGCTAATCTAAATGCTCAACTTCTTGAAAAGGAAAATATCATTAATCAATTATCTAATCAAATGAATGGTCTCCAAGGGTCTATGGAAAGTTATCAATCTCAAATAACCCAATTAACTAATGAAAAAGCTCAATTACAAACTGTTATTCCTCAATTACAAGGACAGTTGCAAGGCGTGCAACAAGAGAATATGACACTCCAACAACAAATTGACCCCCTTCAAGCACAAATCACTAAACTTCAAGAAGAATTATTATACAAAGATAGACGTATTCAGGAATTAAAAGAGCCAAAAGCAGTAATGCCCTCTAGCTTAGCACAAGGTATTACGTCCCAAACCGCTAATATAGGGGGGCCTCCTTCCTTTGGAGCACCTACGGGAACCACAGCAACACCTGCTCCGACTGCGAATATAGGTCTTGGATCTGGAAGAAGAATATGCCCAAATTGCGGAGCTAGTGGTTTTGCTATAAAAGAAGTTGAAGATAAAACAAGAATCATTAGTTACATTCCTAAACCTCAATATGCGAAGAAATCAATCTGCTCGAAGTGTGGTTTTGAGTTTTAAGGATATCCAATATTGTAAGGATTTAAAACTTATTTTTTTTTATCATTTCTTAATTATAAAACTCAACTAAAAATTTAAACCATAAATCAATTTTCAGAATTACAAATATTACTATATTTTACAGATATTTCATAGATTTTGAAATTGTAAGGAAAATTATTTATATTATAATTTTAATTAATATTGCAAATTGATCAAGGTATAAGTAGAGTAAAGTCTTGAGGAAGCATGTCAGAATTTCGTGAAGATTTATTAGTTACAAGTATAGATAAAAAAAGAGTTGTTAAGATTATTGCAGTTGCAGCTTTATTAATTACCGCGTTTGCTTTCTCAATTATATTATCTAGTCTTATTTTTGATACCCAAAGACCCTATCCAAGTGACGAACTTGCAGGAGCCGAAGAAGAAACAGGCATTACACTGACTTTACCACCATTTCCCTATAATTTATCCGATTTTCAAGATATGAATTTGACTCAAGACCAATTAGACAGCCTGCTCGATGCGTTACAGGACATGTTTGATGGAGATATCGATGATTTGGACCTTGGTAATTTTTCTCAAAGTCAATTAGCTTTAATGGCTTCAGAAATTGAAGTATTTAGAGTTTTTAATTATGCTGATTTTAATAGCATGTCTAATAAATTATGGAAATATGAATGTTTTGATGATTATACTGGCGATGGATGGCAATCAACAGCCGCATCGCAAATTTACAATTTCTACACTTATGAGGATTATGGAACTTATCATTGGGATAAAGAAATTTTAAGAATTAAAATACCCATGACACCTTCAATTGGTATTAATTCGATGGTTATCCCATCATTATTCCCTACACCATTTATAATGGAAGGAAGCATTTGGGATAATCCAGCTGGAAATATTGATTTCATGAATCCCCCAGTTTTATATAAAGATGATTTTAATTCGTCGATATTGGATGTTTATTTTAATAGTGATGTCGACGTTAATATGAGTTATAACTCATTTGGATTAAATTTACCAACTAATGATCAAATTAATTCTTCTGCGATACATGCTAGTTACACTCCTTTACCGATTCAAAATAAATTTTTACAGTTGCCGCCAACAATCCAATTATATTTAAGTAACAACCCATTTGTTTATACTCATTATTTAGCATTAAATAGCACCATTTTACCTAACGATAATGCCTTTATGGTAGCAAATAAAATTAGGAATTATTTACAATTTTATTTTTCATTACCCTCTGATCCGGATACTTATACTTCCGCCCCTCCTGGAAGAGATGCAGTTGATTATTTCTGTGAAACACAAGAAGGAATGTGGGTTGAATTTGCTTCCGCGTTTGTTATTTTTGCCAGAATTTTTGGAGTCTCATCCCGTTTTGTTGATGGATTTAATAGTATAGGAATTCAGGAGATATGGGATAATCAAGATTTTCAAAATGCGTTTGCTGTTAAATATAAAAATATCTATAATTGGGCAGAGATCTTTGTACCCACCGATATCAGCGGAGCTGGAGAATGGGTTCAAATGGACGTACTTCTTGATAGTTATGGAGTAGGAGGAAATCCTTGGAGTGATCCTTGGAGTTTAACTAACTATAGCTTAATTGTTAACACTAATTTCACTAGTGGACATAGAAATAATCAATATGCTAATATTACTGCAACTTTAACTTTGAACAGTATCCCTGTTTCTAATAGTACTATAACTTTCACAGACCATCCAGATTTTAGAATTCCATCAAATATAATTGGTCAATATACTACAGACATCAATGGTCAAGCATCTATTATAATCTCTATAGATGATGCCCAAACGGCAGGAATTCACGTGATTTCTGCGATATATAATGCACAAACTATGAATGCTACCAACTATATAGTATACGGAGATGTTCAACTAAATTTAGTGGATGTAAATCCACAAGAAGTGAATATCTCCATAAGTACCCAAGCCAATATTCAAGGTTATATGATTGATCCTCTCACCAATCAAAGAGTTGTTGGTGCAACCGTTGAATTCTTATTACTTAACAAGGGTACAAATCTTAGAGTAGGTGCACCTCCTTTTGACATTACTCAATTAGATACCGATAGTAATGGAGATTTTAATGCGATGATAAATGTTGATCCTTCTGTATTAGTAGGGCAATATGATATAAGAGTCGATTTCAACGGTAGTTTTTACGGTTTTCCTCTTGCTATGGGTATTATGAATGGTTCTAGCAACATAATGGACTTTAATGTTACTAAAGGATTACTCAAAAAAGTATGGTTTTTTATTGATGATGTTCCTTCAAGCAATGCTACAGCACCTGCAATAACGAGGTACTCTTCAATAAAACTTAAGGCTTATGTACTAGATGAAAATAACTATCCGCTCGCTAATCAGAATGTAGAATTCTATGATTATAGGACGGGTAGCTTTATTACTAGCAATACAACAAATACTCAAGGATACGCAACTCATAATTATGATGATGTAGGAACTCAAGCTATATCTGGTCCAAATTTACTTTATGCAAAAATAGGAAATGTTTACAATTATTCTTATTATGTTCTAAATGATGCTCCTACAATTCATATATTTTCAGGACCAACACCACTCGTAATTAATCGTACAGGTGGAGGCGCAACCTCATTTAATGTTGTTGGTCAAGTCACGGATACATTAGATGATTCAAAACCAGTAGGATACTCCACTATAACATTAAAATTATTACGTGGAGGAACAGATTATTCTTCATTTTTGGTAGCTTATGATAGCTATCCTTACCAAACATGGAGTTCAGGGATATTTGACCTTAATTTCGGAGTTGCATTCGATACACCTACAGGTAATTATACTTTAAGGATGGATTTTAATGGAAGTATCAATTTACTGAATTATCCATATCCCTACCTCTTTAACTTACCCTTACTTTTAAGTAACTCAACAACGTTAGATTATGAACTACAAGTATCTGCCCCCGATACGCTGAAATTTGATTTCTGGATAGATGGGTTTACCTCATATGATTATAATCAACCATCAATTAATAGAAATGGCCAAATGAACTTGTCAACTTATCTCGAATGGGGTTCTAGCCCTATAGGAGATGGAGAGATGGTCGAATTTTATGATGAAACTCAAGATCTATCAATTGGATTTGCTCCAACAACCAATGGAAGGGCTTCTTTAATTTATTCGACAGTGTTTTCCACAATTGCAGGTCCTCACTTGATTTCAGCAAGATGGGGATCAAATTATAATTACTCATATTTCATTCTTAATGATCAAATAAATGTCACATTATTATCAGGACCTACACCACGAGAAATATATAGGAGTGGTCCAACTCAACGTACATTCAATCTTCAAGGTTCTATTATTGATGGATCGAATGGATTTCCTATTAAATTTCCTGAAATTCAGGTTGTTTTATTAGATGGAACAATGACTGATGTCTCGTATTATTTATCTTCTAATATATTTCTATTAGATGATACTGGTGTATTTGATCTCACAATTTCTGTAAGTAGTGGAACTCCTGCTACAAATTATACATTAGGTGTAGTATTTAATGGTATTTTCATATATTCATTACCAAATAATCAATTCAATGAACACAATTTCTACATGTTCACTTCTAATTTCACCGATTTCAAAAGTGGATTTTATGAATTGAAAGTAATTGATCCATATAATATCAGCATTTCGTTTTCAATAGATGGAAATCCTACTCAATCATTTTATGATGATTTTAATCTTCCTGAAAGATATACACAGGGAGAACCAATTAATTTTTCTGTTTACATTACTCAAAGTGGAACTCCAGTAACTTCTGGGACTGTCGTTCTTAGGGATGTCTATACTGGATCACAAATAGGATCTTATGATTATCAGTCAGGTGATAATGGATACTACAAATTTATTAATATTGATACAGCTTTATGGCATGCCGGATTACATAGGATAGAAGTACAATGGTCAATATTTCCAACTTTTAATTCAACTTATATAATCATAAATGAAACTATTACTATATCCGCTTTTTCTACCTTGCATAGCATTCAAAGAGATTTTGATATACTCAGTGTGTTCGGTTCTGTTCAAGATGGAACAACCAATCTCAGAGGTTTAAATATCAAAATATTATTATTAGATTCATCATATAATGATGTTTCTGGATACCTTAATTTAGCGGGGAGTCAAACAATTAATGTTTATGATGGTAGTTTTCAATTTAATGTGAATTTTATCTCACTCAACTGTCCTCAAGGTCAATATTATTTTAGGATTGATTTTAATGGAAGCATAAACGAAGCTGGAATCTCTTTAAATAATTACATGATTAATACAAGTAGTATGCTGATTCCAGTGAATATAACTGCAGGAACTTACATAGCTGGTAATTATGACTCTCTAGCTGTTAAGGATCAATTTTATGAAGATGATACTTTATATGCATATGGTTATTTATTATGGGATAATGGCACTGCCATATCTGGTAAAGAAGTAACAATCACAATAAAAGATAATTTAGGATTTACCATTACATCTGCAACGGGTTTTACTGATGGAAGCGGGTGGTTTAATATCTCGATCTTAATTGGAAATTGGCCAAATGATGCAGAAGTTTGGGCGAGTTTTGTTCCTGAAGATAATTATATTGACCCATATTATTATTATATTGATTATACAGAAATAGAGTTATTTAGATAAATGGTGATAATTGTATGAAAATTTTAAGAAAATCATTCATTAGCATGACATTCCTAATCTGTATTTCATTGTTATCATTTGTGTATATTAGTCAAAATAGTACTTCTCAATCAGAAGATAAAGAAAACCTAAATCTCTCAGGTACATGGGCAACATTAGACTTAAATACAAGTATTTTCAATGGAACTCGAATTCAAACTAATAATATTATTAGTGTTCAAGGGAGGCTTTGGAATAGAATAACAAGTGTAGGTAAGGATGGGTATACTGTAGTAATGGAAGTTGATGGTATCCTTCATTCTGGGTTTAACGATATCACTTCAGGTGGTGGTTATTTCCAAATTGATTATACTATTGATAATTCTCTTAATGTGTTTAGTAGTCATCGATTAGAAGTTAAGGTTACTAATCCTGTACCTCCTGGTGACGTAGAATACAGAACTCATTATGATATTGACGTAAGTACAAATTCTTATTTTGAAACATATGATCCTACTGATCCTAAATTACTTGGTGAATTATTTTCTTTTGAAGGTTATTTAAGATATGAGAATGGTACCGGTATTGCATTCCAAAACTTTGATTATTATTGGTACCAAGGGACTACTTTACAATCTTGGGGTAGTGGATTCACTGATAATAATGGTCAAATTCAAAATTCCATCCCTATACCTGATATAGGGATTGATGATTTATCATTAAAATTAAATTATACATTCAATCCATTTATTAGTGATTCAAACTCATCTATTTATAATACTAAATTATTTTCAAATATCTCTTGTATTTGGAACCTTCCTACTACAATATTAGAAAATAGTACTTTTCGAATTCGAGGACAAATAATTTCTATTAGTGATCCTAATGTTTTAATAAGTAATAAATACATCAGGATTTTATATAATGGTTCTCAGATTAATGCTGTCACAACTGACGCCAATGGACGTTTTGATATTACTTATCCGTTAGGAGTAGGTATAGGATTAACTTACTTAGAAATAGAAGTAGATAATTTTCTTGGAAAGGATATATCAACTCAATATTTTATAACAATTAAAGCTGCACCTCCACCTACAACTCCCCCACCAGCTACTGCCCCTCCATTTGCATTATTTTTATCGATTTTTATCCCCATTATTGTTGGAATAGTAGTTGGACTATCAATTTATGGTTATTATCATTATAAAAAACAAGATAAAGAATCTCGAGTAGTTAATTTACCTCTTGAAAACAGGATTAAAAATTTATTGATATTAAAAGATACTGGAAGATTAGAAGAATCTCTTTCATATTTATTTAATGCGATATATTTGGATTTAATCCAAGCAAAATTTGGGAAAACTCGCAACGATAATGAAACAATTCGGGACTTTGCTATAATCTCTGTTAAAGATTTAAATTTATCTCCTACTAACATCTACCCATTCATTCAAAAAGTAGAAGAAATTATATATGCAAAACCGTACCGTATTTCAGATAATGATTTTTATAATACTATAGAATTATTTTCTCCAATTTATCATGAACTTACTGGATATAATTTCGTTTTAAATTAAAGTTAAAAAAAAATAATTAAAAAAATATTTTGAATAAACAAAATAAAGGAAAAGAAAATGGCAAAAAAGAAAAAAAAATGATTGAACCAGAAGTCAACATTCGACAAAAATTTGATAACGTCAAAGTACTAGTTCAATCTCATCGGGCAAAAGAAGCTATTGCTTACATATATTTGGTTTATAATGATTTGATTACTTTGAAATTTAAAAAACCACGTTTAGCGTTTCAAACCATACGAGAATATGCAATAACGTGTGTCAATGAATTAGATCAAAAACCAGAATCAGTGTATCCCTTCATAAAAAAAATCGAAGATATTATTTATGGTGGAATTGAACCCACGAGTAAAGAAATAAATTTTACCGTGCAATTATTTTCCACTTTATACAATGAAGTTACTGGAAAATCTCTGCCTGCAATGAGTTTTTAATTGAAGCGGTATTTGAATAGAAGCATGACTAATAATAAATATAATGGGATGACATAATGTCAAGTATTGGAAAAGTTTCTGAGAAGAACGTGAATTTATCAAAGGGGATTTTATATTCATTTTTCGTGATTTTTCTTCTATTTTATGGGGTCTTTCTTACAGATTTTGTTGAGGTTTATCAAAAGAATAATCCCGGTTTAGAACTTCCAATTTTCGTAACTTACATTCCATTAGTATGCTACGTTGCATCAGTATTTGTTGGATTAGGATTGTTTATTTTCATTAGAAAAACTACAGCTCAAAAATCACGAGAGATACAATCAAGGAAAAAAACAAAAACAGGGTCAATCTACAAGAATGCATTATTTTTAATCATCTTTATATTCGTTTTTATCCCATTATTTGGTTCAATATTTGACCAAGGAGTGAATGATCAAAACTTTTCAATCTATAATGATGATTGGAATGGATCATCATCATTTCGAAATACGATAGAAGCACAAGGATATGATATAATGTCTATTCAATCAAGTTTGAGTGCAACAGAAAGATTGGATAAGTCAATTTTGTTAGTCCTTCTTGGACCAAATCAGTATTACAATCCTATTTTCGAAATTCCTTACTTTATCAATTTTTTCGGTAATGATACAACAAATTCAATACTAATTTGTCATGATCATGGAAGTACGAGTACTTTGTTATGGGAGATATTCATTGCAGGAGCTCTTGATCCTGATATAGCTGGGGCCATTCCAGTAACTATTTTCCCAAATGGTATTTTAAGAGATAATGAATCATATGATACAAGAACAGATTTTCCCGTGATAAAATCATTTACAACCCATCCTATTGCAAATGGAATTAATGAAGTAATTTTATCTCAAGCTACTACCGTTGTTGGAGGCCCTTTCTTTGATTTCTTTGGATGGGAATTAGTAGGATCTTCAAGTGAGTATGGTTATGTAGATAAAAATGATGATCACATGTATAAATTGGAAGATGATAATATAGATATTAGCTTAATTGCTGCATCGATTCCTGGATTTCCGACACAATGGACACAATGGCCACTAGGAGGCTATCCTCAAGGGGTCTTTATGGCAAAAGATACTGGTAATGGTCGTGTATTCGTTTCTTCTGATGCTAGTTTATTTAATAATGAACTGATTGAATTACGTGATAATCGACAATTTGGGATTAATATAATCGATTGGCTAACCTATGGGGCTTCTTCTCCAAATGAAGATTGGATAGTCGTGTTTGATGAAGCACATATCAGACCTGAATATTCAAGAGACTTAACTTCAGCAGGAATATATGGATTTATCATTCAATATGTTATTCAACTATCTACAAATCCAATAACAGCATGGATATATCCACTATTAGCGATCTATACATTAAGAAAATATTTGCCAAAAAAAGACGAGAAAAAACAAAAGAAAAAAGTAAAGGAACAAGACGACAAAGAAGAACAAGAACGATTTAGAACATCCTCATTTTTTGCTGAAAAAATCCAGTGGTATCGAGAGAAAGGAAGATATGGGAAGGCGTTAACGCTTCTATATAGGAGACTTGAAAGAAAATTAAATAATTTGTTGAGAGGGAAAAAAATAACAACTAAAAGTGTGTTAGATATGGCTATTGCCAAGGAACAAAATCTAACAAAACTAAAAATTAGAAGAATAGCTCGATTTATGGATCGAATAATTGCCATAAAAGAAGGAAAAAATAAGATTAAGAATGAAGAAGATTTTGAAAATCTATTCTTTGAAATGGAATGGGTTATGAACAATATTTAAGAAAATTATGTTAACCAAATATAATTAAAAACAAAAATTAAAATTAAAAAAAAAAGAAGTGAATTAAAATGGAATCTCCAAACAAAGCAAAGTATTATGAAAGAGAAGAATTGGATGTAAGTTCTATTAGATCAATAGCACAAGAGGTTTTAAGTGAAGTAAGCCGCGTGATTGTCGGTAATGGAGAAATTCTTCAGCAGCTTTTCATAGCTCTCCTCGTTAACGGTCACGTCCTTCTTGAAGGCGTTCCTGGCTTAGGTAAAACCGTTATGGCTAAAATATTTGCTAAGACATTAGGAATATCTTTCAAGCGTGTTCAATTTACCCCTGATTTATTACCTTCTGATATAACAGGTACAAAAATATTTGATCAGAATGAGGGTGCGTTTGTACTTCAGAAAGGTCCGATTTTTGCCAATGTTGTGTTAGCTGATGAAATAAATAGAAGTGCCCCAAAAACTCAAGCAGCACTTCTAGAAGCTATGGCTGAACGACAAGTAACTATTGAAGGTCAAACACTTGAATTAGTGAAACCATTTATTGTCATTGCAACAGAAAACCCCGTAGAAATGGAAGGTACATATCCCTTACCAGAAGCGCAAGTTGATCGTTTCTTATTTAAGTTGTGGTTAGATTATCCTGAAGTTGATGAAGAGGTAGAAATCATGAGGAGACAAATCTCAGGAGATATGCCTTCGGTAGATGTCATCACTAGTTCTGAAGAACTATTAGCAGCTCAAAGAATTATGAATATGGTCTATATAGACGAAAGAATACTTAAATACATTAGGGACATAATAATAAAAACACGAAATCATCCACAAATCGCATTAGGGTGTGGACCTCGAGCCTCGCTTACAATAATGAAAACATCGAAAGCAAGAGCTGCAATCCTTGGACGTACTTATGTCACACCAGATGATGTTAGAGCTCTCATCATACCAGCCCTTAATCATCGAATATTGTTAAAAGCAGAAAGTGAACTTGAAGGCTTGGATTCACTATCTGTGCTAAGATCAATAGTGGAAGACATTCCAGTTCCAATTTAATTTTTTTTTAAACAAATATAAAATAGTAATATAATTCAAATGAAAAGCGGTAAAATCTAAAATTACATAATGGAGATATAAATGCTTGGTGGAAATGGTCGAACATTGATTATATTTGCAGTTTTCTTCCTAACTGCAGGATTTGCATTTGTAAATTATTTTTTTATTTTCTTTGCAATTCTCCTGTTATTTAGTACGATTATTAGCTTACCGCTTTTTTATTGGCAAATGAACATAGAAGAATTACGAGTCCATAGAGAACTTGAAAAAGAGAAGGTATTTAAAGATGATTTTGTCCATATTAAGGTTGTAATTAAAAACACAGGAAAAAATAGCTTTGACCTTTTAGAAATTAGAGATTATTATAATCCTCAACTTTTTCGATTAGTCCTTGGTGAAAATTTCATATCTACACGTATAGGTTCCAAAGGATTAGTAAAATTCTCTTATGTTCTTGAACCCAAAATACGAGGAGAATATCCTATAGGACCCCTTTCGGTAACCGTTAAGGATCGATTAGGGTTTAATTCCGTTGAAAGAATAATCCCTAATAGTGTTTCAGATATTTTAGTATATCCTCCATATGAAGATATAAAAAGGATCGAAATTCTCGGGTCCAAACGATCTCTTCAGTTGAATTATGGTTTACAAAGATCTAAACAAAAAGGTCTTGGATCAGAATTTTATGGAATGAGAAGATATGTTTTCGGGGATCAATTTAGATTAATTGACTGGAAGGCAAGTGCACGGACTCAAAAATTAATAGTAAGGGAATTTGAAAGTGAACGAGACGTAACTGTTATGATTTTAGTGGATTCATCTAATAGCATGGCCGGGGGTGCGATTGAGAACACAAAATTCGAATATGCAATTCGAGCATGTATGTTACTAACCAAAGTTGCTCTCACACGAAGAGATAGCGTAGGAATATTTTCATATTCAGATAAGAAAAATCTACAATTCTTAAAACCAAGAGGCGGAGATGATCATTTTTATCAAGTCCTCGATTTTGTTGCTAGGGTAAAACCTCAAGGAAAGAGTAGAATTGTTGAAGCCATAGATTACTTCGTTAGACGGTTTCAAAAAAGGAGTTTAATATTTCTAATATCTGATTTAGAAGGAAATGTGAAAGAAATAAAACAAGCAGTGAGAAAACTTGTTACATTTAATCATTCAATTATTGTTATTAATCCTTTTAGTCCATGGTTCGAAATTCATGAAATTGATTTATCCTCTACTGATAAAGCATTAGCTGAAGCAATTAGTGAGGAAATGATGGAACATATACTACTCCTTAGACGAGAATTTCGCAATTTAGGGATTAATCTCATAACAACGGGACCAGATGAAATGATGGCAAATGTACTAAAAACTTATATGGAAGCAAAGAAAAAAGGGAGTGCGTATTAAAAAATGGCGCGATATTATTTATTAGGATTAAAAATAATTAAGATTTTCATATATGTTTTGATTTTAGTAATATTCCTCTCCGTTTTTCATTTTGACGAGGTTTTAACGACTGATACCGGAGAATTAGTTATAGTTGCCTTTTTTGAAGGAATAAGAAATATAATAACCTATGCCTTCTTTGGACTTGTGTATGTTTTGGCATTAGGAAGTATTCAGATATCTTCCTTTATCTTTACTCCAAATCCACAATTTATGTTTAACTTTCTTGATATATTCATGCGTAATTATTTTGGATTATGGTTTAATTTTCCTAATGGTACTGTACCTGCCTTAACAGAAATCCCAGATCTCATATGGGCAGAAATCTCTGTATTTACTGGAGATTTCTATTTATTTGCTTTCCAAATTCTATTCATTGTATCAATAATTTATTCAATTAGAGCTTTTTTCCAAACAAATCCGAAACACGATATGCTTGTAGTTGGTTCTCTAATACTCATGATTGTAGTGCCTCTTATAATATTTGGATTTAACAATATGTTAGATCTTTTTCACATTAGCGACCCATATCTCAGTTCGCTTCATGATCCCTTGGATCCCGCGTTTTCAGTGATTCCTATAGATAATTTTTTTCAATTCTTAGCTAGCCCTGTTATATCACTAGCTATAATGTCATATATTTATTTAGAATTAGCGTTTCAAATTAATTATATTGATACGGTTTCCAAACCATCCTTGGAAAGACGAAATAGGCTCGAGTTTCAGCTAGAAATCCTTCAAAGTGAATCCCATTTCGTTGTAGCAAATATTGACAAAATAAAAGATGAAGCTAAGGTACGCAAAGAAGAAATTGACAAAGAAGGAAAAACTAATATTAATAAATTTCTCTTAAAAATGGAAGAAAGATTTTCTTACGTAAAAGAAATGATTGAAAAAAAGAAATTGGAAGAAGAAGAAAAGAGATTAATTACTGCTGCTTCAAAAACAAGAAGATTAGGACGATACATAGATAGACTATTCAAGGAAGATACAGAGGCTCGAGATACACTTACAGCAAGAACGTCTGCCCCTAAAACGCAGAGCTTAGCCATTTCAACATTAATCAACTTTTTCTCACGTATTATAATTTTAATTTTAATAAGTTTCATTGTAATACAACCACATTGGTTTGCTGAAAATGTTTTCAGCTTACCACCCGCAATTACAGAAAGTGTGGCAATGTACTCTCCAGAAGTAATTTTAATTCTCTTATTACCCATAGTATCTTTATTTCCCGTTATATCAAAAATCGTCTCTTATATTAAACATCGAAATTTAATCATAAGTCTACAACAAGAAGGTAGAATAAAAGAAATTTTAGCTTCTGTAGGAGATTACGTTAGAAAAGAAGAAATCACTGAAGAAGTCACAATAGAAGAATCTGTAGCTGAATCATCCTAATTTGTTCATAGATTAATTACATATCTTGCCAAATTTTCCTTTTTTTGAATATTCGTCATAAGTGTGTCAAAACAATATGTTTTTATGCCCAACTCCTCAATCTGTGGTTTTAATAATTGGTCTTTTGTATCAATTATAAAATGACCTATTATTTCTTTATAGAATTTGGCGACACCGACACTTGAAACTTCATAACCAAAAAAATTTAGCATTTTATCCGCTGGACCCTTTACTGCAGATCCTTCAATAATAGGACTAATTGCATACACATTATCCTTTACACTTGATAGTGTGTTTTTTATATCCTTGACGCTTAGGATTGTTCCAATTGAAACTATTGGATTAGAGGGACATATTATTACTCTTTTTGCTTTTTTGATATAATTTATGATGCCCATTACAGGTTTAGCTTTTTCAGAACCCCTAAAGGATATATCTAAAATTTTGGGTTCACATTTATGCTTTATGTAATATTCTTCAAAATGTATTTTTCCCAAGGGTGTTTCAATGTATGTTGCCACAGGTTCATTGCTCATTGGAATCAGGTCTGCTTTTACTCCTAATTTCTTACAGATTTTAGACGTGATTTGAGATTTAGTATAACCTTTATGATATAAATCAGTACGATAAATATGCGTTGCTAAATCTTTATCACCCGCATTAAACCATCCATAGTCGTAATAATTCTTTAAAATACTTAAACAATTAAAAGTTTCATTTTCAAAGCCCCACCCTTTTTCCTTATCCACAACTTCAGCAATACTGTACGTTATTATGTCGATATCTGGACAAATATTAAGACCGAATAGTTCAATATCATCCCCTGTATTTATAATTATTTTTAATTTGCTAGGATCTACTACCCTTACTAATCCTTGAATAAACTTTGCTGCACCCACACCTCCTGCTAACACAGTATAAAAATCTTCCCTCATTTTAAATCACCATTTTAATCCTCAATTTTGAAAAGAATATCATCTAAATTCTTGCGAAATGGTGTTTTAGGAACATCTATGGGATATCCCACGGTAAAAAAAGCCATGGGTATATATGATTCTGGAAGATTTAATTCTCTCCTGATTATTTTCTTTGCAAATAAGGGTGCGCAATACCAACAAGACGATAACTTTTTAGATTCAAGAGCTAATAGTAAATAAGTTGCAGAAGAACTTATGCTCTGGATCCCCATAAATAATTCATTTAAATTACGTTCATCCCCTTCATACAATTCTAAATCATGCTTATCTAAACAAAGTAAGATTAAATAAGGTGAATTTAAGAATTGATTTCGTGTTTTTTCAATCTTTAATTTGATGGTAGACTCTGATTTGCCTTCATTGATTAAATCTTTCTTAAGCTTTTCATTCATCCTGTTTATCAATTGATTTCTTTTGGCACCTTTACTTAATATGATATATCTCCAAAATTGACCATTATGAGCACTCGGTGCCCACCTTGATAGATCAATACATTCTCTAATGAGTTCTTCATCTACTTCCTTTGAAGAAAAACCTAGCTTATAACTCCTCCTTGACTTAAGTGTTTTTACTATGTCAATATCGCTCTTTTTTTCTCTAAATAAATCTGAATTTCTTTCGCGAATAATTGAGTTAATAGATGCTTGATAATTTATTTCAAACTCGTATCCTTTAATTAGTACAATAGGAAAACCCTCATCTGCCTCACCCATTATTAGTTGGGCCGCAGATGCAATATTATCAACTTGACCAACAATTGTGCTTTTTAATTCTTTCCCATAAAAATCATATTTACCTCTCTTATCTAATATTGCATCTATTCCTGAAAGCCCTATTGCCACTCCAATAGCTCCTCGTCTAAAAGGTCTTCCGAACGAATCAGAAATAATAACCGCTATATTTTTATGCACTAGGTTTTTTAGGTCATCCTTGATTTTCTTCGCTTCTTCATCAGGATTTTCAGGTAATAATGTTACCATATTATCACCTTCTACATTTGATCTATCTATTCCTGCATTAGCACAGATAAATCCGTGTTTTGTTTCAACAATCATGACATGGTCGGATCGAATCAATTCATTTGATTCATCTAAAATTAACTGTATAATCTGCGGATCTTTGATAGGGATATTTTCTTTAGTAGCTAAAGGTTTCATGCTTTCATGAAGCATATTAGCATAATCACTAGGCTCAATTGTATTTAGATCGACTAAAAATCCACAACTTTTCGAAACAATACTCTGAGCAATAACAAGGACGTCTCCTTCTTCTAAGGTTATGTTAGACTTACTTACAGAATCAATTATTATATTCGCTAAATTATCTCCTGGTTTTATTTTTGGTATTCCTTTTAAAGCAATTAGATTAACATGTTCACTCATCTTTAATCTTCACCACTCACAAATAACGTGTATGATTTAATATCTTCCTCTTTGCTTCTAGCTATCTTTTCATATTTCTCAGGAATGGCGCAACAAGCAGAATAAAACTCGAATGAAACATTTGGATCGTATTTCTTCATCCATTGTAAAGTAGTTTTAGAAGGGATTTCAATTCTTGTAATTCCCGCTTTTAAAGCTAATTGTTCAATCTCCTTTTTTACACTTCCACGAGGTCTCATGCATCCTAAGGAAATTTCAGTTTGAGGAAAGACTAGTCTTGTCACAGCTATTAATTTGGAAATATCCTCAGGTTTTGGAATTTCAAATTCTGAGTTTTTGGGGGGAATAAGAGCGATAATTACGATTAATGAGGGATTAGGAATTGAATCTTTAATGAATTTAATTGATTTTAACTCTTCGTGAATTCTTCCATAATACAATCCAAAACAGACATGCGGAACTATATTTAAATTATTTTTCTGAAGGAGTTCCAAGGATTGTTTGTAATCTTCTACTGTTTTATCGAGATGGTAAATATCTTGGATTATTTTATCATCCATATTAATATCAAAAGAGATAATATCTGCTGTGGTTTCTGTTAACTTTTGAGCAGTGTCTTTATTTATCAATCCCGTGTGAAGGTTTATTATTAAATTAGTTTGCTGTTTTACTTCTTTAATAGTATTTAAAAATTGTTTCAGAGGAACAGCCCCGTTAGGATCACATCCCCCTGAAATTAATGCTCCTACACCTCCCTCCTTATGAAGGTTGATTAAAAATTGTTTTAAATCTCTATTAGTTAGAATTGGTTTCATATTTTCTAAATATTTTTTATTACAGTGTTCACAACTTAAAGCACATTCGCTCCCAGTGATACTTATAGCGGGGAAATTATTATTTGGAATGTACACTTTTAGAAGTCCACCAAAATTCTGTACTTTCAATTTATATGCATGCTTTAAAACGGGTTCAATCTGCTGAAAGTCTAATGAGATTAGTTCTTCATAATCTGACCAAGTCATTCGATTTTCCGTTATTTTCTTCATTATGTGCTCAAGCATATTTACTTAACCATTTTTCATTTGAATATTTCTCTTTCACTAATCTTTCTGCTAATATTAATTCTTCATTAGTAATTTGCCCCTCTTTTAACTTGATTTTCAATGTATTTTCAAACCCTTGTTTTAATGATAATAAAAATTTTTCTTCATTCCAATGGGGCAAATGATCCTTTATTCCAATGCATTTTGCATATACAGATTTTACCATCCTTGATTTTGATACATTATGTGGTGCTTTTAAGACAGAATACATGAGGTCTGCATCTAACTCTAATAATATTGTTCCATGTTGAAGGATATGTCCCTTTTTTCTTATTTGTGCATTTCCAGAAAATTTTTTACCTTCTAAAAAAAGAGCGGGGCAATGAATAATTCCAGGTTCTGATTCTATACCATAGCTCTTTAAACCAGAGATGATTCCCAACTCAATTATCTCAAATTGTTCAATTACTTTGTAAGCATTCATCTCCTCTAAGAATTTGATAGGACAGATTATTGAGTATGTTATTTCTCGATATCTATCATGAAATACTGCGCCTCCTCCAGTGATTCTCCTAACTACATCAAATCCTTTATTTTGAGCGATATCAGTATCAACCTCTGAAGAAAGGCTTTGATTTTGTCCTATTGAAATGGTTGAAGGATTCCATTTATAAAATCTTAAAGTATTTGGCGCTTTTTTCTCTATTATGCTTGTTAATATAGCCTCATCTAAGGCCATGTTCCAATAACCATTATAAATTTCTAAAGGTAATAATCTCCATTCATTCATATTATAAATTACTATTAATTGACGAATTTTAATAAAGAATCGTAACTTTTTTGTTTCTCAATTTCGTTTAACTCTCTTGGGTAATTATATATTGGTCCTGAGGGTCTTGATGTATAATACGGACGATTACATCCTGGACATCCTGAAGTATATAGAACATCTGAGGTATCAATAATATCCCATAATACTTTTTTATTAATATTATATTTAATAATATTCCCCTTAGAGTTAAATGTAAAATCTTTTAACTGTTTATCCTGGTTGATTATAAGATATCGCCCTAATTGTATTTTCCTAAAATATAATAATTCGGGACTTTCTAAATTTTCAAGCTTTGTCCCCTTAATAGGAGTAAAAGCGAAAAGACTAACACGGATTTTTAGATCATTTAATTTTTGGATTAATTCTAAAATTTCTTTTGATGTTTCACCGAGTCCGACAATTAAATGAGTTGTTACTTGACCTTCGGAAAATACATCTAAAGCCTCTTCTAAAGCTGCAAAATGTTTTTCCCATGAATAAGGACCATTTGCATTTTTTCCTTTCACATTATTAAATATTTCCTCGGTTGATGCATCTAATGCAATACCAATCCTATTGACTCCTATCTGTTTTAATTCTCTCATGTTTTCTTTTGATATTGGAGCAGTTGCTACAGAAATTGGAACATCAGTAATTCTTTTAATCTCTGTAATAATTTCAATTAGATCGTGAAAATTTTCGGAGTAATTAAGAGTTTGAATGCATAATCTTTTGAAACGTTTATTTGGTACTAAGTAACTCAATCTCGTTATAAATTCTTTAAAGGAAAATTCTGGCCAATTGACGCGAGAAAGATTTTCAGTTGATCCTTCTGACTCTCTCGCTTGTGGGCAAAAACCACAATTTGCAATACAATGCCCTTGTTTATAAGTCATGATATAACAAGTAGTTGGAGGATCCTTGAATCGTATACTATTATAAAGACCAAGTACTGAAGCACTCCCGATTGACACTCTAATTTTATCTATCGTCATTAAATTTCCTAATGTTTTTGGAAAGATAAGTTTTTTCTGAGAAATGGATTTAGCTATTTTGATCAGATGATGATTAATTTGTTCTTTAAATATAAATGATGCAATTAGTTAGTAAAAGATTCAAATAATACATCATGTCGTATAATACTGAAGATCCTTATTTTGAAACAGAATTTGAAGAAATTTTTAATGAGTGGTATGAGATTGAGGGCGTAAGGAAAATAAAAGAACTTTCACGCCAGTTCCGAACTTTCTTTAATTATAAGACTGAAGTGATAAGATATAGATTTAGATCCAACCTTGCTCCTACCGAAAACTTCACAAATACTAATTTTTTCACCCAAAAGCAAAAGATTGAATCATTAACTCTTGAATTCATAACTATGCTTAGAAAAATGAAAAAAACCGCTCAAACACTTGAGCAAGGGATTCGATCTCTTTTTTATAATAATAATAAATCACAATTTAACCAGCTATCAGAGATAACTGATCAGTTGTTCATCCTAATTCATTATTTTTCAGAGGAAAGTCTTCATAGTCATCCAAAATTTCTTAAATTTATCATATTATTAGCACAAGATATTTGTATGGTGAAAAAATGCTTATACGCGCAATTCAGCGAATTCTTTGAAGAACTCGAAATCAATTATAGCAATTTAGAAAAAGAACTTAATATTTTAGTAGAAAGGACGTTAGTTGAGGAGAAAAAATTTGAAAAACAACTCGAGGAGAAATTAACTTCATAAAGGTATATACAGACGTATCACGGAAAACCTTGGGAGAAGATCGCATAGCAATTTGTCCAAATTTTGGTTGTGAGTTTATGGCTCGAGTTAAACCTCTTAAATTTGGCTTTTTGGGTTTTGGTAAATATCCAAAATGTAAGAAACATCACATTCCTTTAGTCTACGTTGATGAAAGAATTGGTGATTTCGCGGATGCTGCTTTAGCGTGCTTGTTTGATAAAGCAGGACTCCCTCCAAGTGAATTGCTTGCGAGAGTGAAATCAAAATTTTCTGATGAATATAACTCGGTTGTAGAAGGATGGGTGTATTGTATAACCGTTGGAAGGGGTGCGCCGATAATTTCACGTTACATGGATACGATTTCGAATGCTTATCTCAAGCAATTGACCAAAAAACAGATCAAGGCACTTAAAAAAGGAGATTATTCTAAGCCAAATCTCGTGAATAAAGCAATTAAGGAGGGAATGGATGAAATAGCTATTCAATATACGAGACTTTTCAAGCACCTTAGAGCTCATTCAGAGATCTTAATTGACCATCAAAAACTTAACACACTCTCTAAAAGTCTCCGAAATCATTTGAATGATTGGCAAAAGAACATGTTGAATGATAATAAGATAATTCGTTCCTCAGAAAATAAGCGTGAGATGACGCCAAAAGAAATAAAGCTATATTATGATCAAATCCTAAACGTGGGCACATGTCGGGGCCTTCTCGGACTGAACCCTGAAATTAAAGCAGTCTCTAAAGCAAGAATAACTGCGTTTGATAGGTTTTCTGCTTATCATGATTTTTATACTGGAAATTTAACAAAGAAATTTACAAAATCTGACGTTTTAAACCTATTTAACACCAATAAAA
>DAOUVJ010000227.1 GCA_030667705.1 Promethearchaeota archaeon
GGTACTAAATTTCGGAGCGTTGAAAGATTAATTCCGATAACCATTTACCTTCATTTTAAACTTAATTGCAAGGGGATCAACGAACAAGAGCTGCTTGAGATTTCTAACATAAGCAAACGAGATTTTAACGCTTTCAAGCTCCAGTTACATGCCTTCCTTCCAGAGTATCAAACACGAAATCGCAAGGATTACGTCTTGCAAAAGATCTTCCTCTTAACAGAAGAATTCGGATTGGGCATGGGGTTCTATAATGTCGCAAGAAGAATAATGCATGAATTTTGGGAGATCATTAAAAACACTAAAGACGACGTTATTGCTGGAGTTATCTGTAGCATTGTTGCCCTATGTGAATCCAAGCATGGTTTAAGAGTGAACCTCATCTGCTCTCATTTGGGGATTCAGATGAGCACAATTCAGCGTCAAGTGGAGCAAAACGTATTCAATCACCTTCGAATTAAAGGATTCATGAGCCTTGTTAGTTCCAAAAAATTGCTGAAAGAGGTCATGGTGAAATTAAGATTGATTGAACCAGATGAAGAAATAATCTCAGTAGTTCAGATCACGCTTGGAAATGCGATCGATATTTACAATGCACATAGTAATGAAGTATTGCCGCTTACTCCTTGCTTGCTTGTTGTAAAGACCACTTCGGGATATCGCTTGTTGATAGATGAGGAATACCAGCTCATCCGAGGGGAACATGTTGATTCCAAGCACATCATTCAAGGTGGTGTGTTGGGGAACAAGGTGTTGTCGTGTCAATTTACCGAGTACGAGAATCCAAAAGGGCCACCTGAGAGTATTGAGTAAAATTTTTGATTGTGTAAAATAATATTTATATTGAGAGTCAGATTTTATTTTTTTACTGTAAGATAAAATTTAAGAATTGACATATAAAAATCCAATAAAATAGGTTTATCGAAATGTCAAAATGTGTGAGATGCGGTACTGGTGATGATTTAGTACAATATACATTTACAAGGTATTCCTATGTACGTAGTGGTAGAAAAAAAGTCATTCCAGGTCAAGAAACGGTCGAGATTAAAGAAGAAGAAATCGTACCTGCCTGTAGCAAGTGCTCTAATGAATTTAAACAATGGGACCTAAAAAATGGTAAAGTGAGAAATAGTAAGAAAATTGCATTTATTCTCTATTTGTTAACAATATTGACAATTATAACATCAATTGGATCTCCAGAATTTTGGCCTATTGCGGTAATATTTGGTGTAATCACGTGTTTTTTAGTAGCTTATCGAGTAAAATTTACAAAAAAGAGTAATGAATTAGATTACAATCCTCATAAATATATGATGTTTGGGATGAATAACAAATTTTTAATTAAACCTGAGAACTATAATCAATGGATTGATTATGATAAATATATGGGTATACAGTCTCAAGTTGATATTAACAACATACTAATTAATGAAATAATTAATCCAATTAAAAGAACCAGTTTACCCGAAGAATATCAAATTATAATTGAAAAATTAATTTTTAAAATCATGTATGAGAATAAAGGGAAAGCATTTACACTTGATGCGGTAAGAAATAGAATTAAACCAAATTTTAAGGCATTAGGTGATTCTTTTTATCAAGAAAATAAAGCTATAATAAATATAAGCAATATTGAATGGGTTTTAGATTCAATGGCTTCTCAAAAGAAAATTATTCGTAAGCAAAGATATGATGGAGTTTATTATTTTATTGATTAATTAGCTTGTTGCTAGATGAGTTTTATCCCCTGATACGGGGAGAACATGTTGATTCCAAGCACATTATTCAAGGTGGGGTTTTGGGTAATAAGGTAGTATCTATCCAATTTACTGAGTACGAATTTCCAAAAGGACCTCCTGAAAATCTTGTTTTAATTGACTAAATTCCGTTATTTTGGAATTATAATGTTGACTCTTTTTTTTTGTTCTTTGTCTTTTCTTGTTTATTGCTTTTTTAACTTTTAAGAAAAGTTCAGATCATTTTAATTATTGCGAAGTAGTGAGTTGAATTAATATTTTCAATTTTAAGAAGTTCGTCTAAAAGCGATTGTTTGTTAGGAGAAGTCCGAAAAAGTTCTTCTTCAAACGATAAATCTTGGTTTTCAAACTCGTAGTTTAAGAAGGCGTTGCTTTTCTTGTTGTAAAAGACGAATTGATCTCCGTTTGCTAAGCGCTCCACGTTCTCTTTTGAGTTAATCATGTACCTTAACCGAGTGGAATCTACTAATCTCTCCAACTCTTCGAAGGAAGGGTTGAGAACGAAGTAAAGCGTTTGTAATTGGGAGTAAAAATTGTTGTTCTCGTACTCAATAATCTCGTTTAGGTTGTGGATAACGATGGAGTCAATATCCACGGTTTCAAAACCGACTGCAAACAAGTCCAGGGATCTAAGGTGTTTTAAATCCACGTAGGGAAATATAAGGCTATTCATTCAGGAAATTTAGGCCGAGACTCCTATTTCTTGGAGTGTATTTTAGGAGGTGTTCATGGTATTAATATAAGAGATTTATTGTCTACAATGGATATTGATGATGAGAAATTAGAATATTATGTAAACAATCTGGAAAAGAGAATTAATGAAGAATGGAAAAAGACTCAAGATTGGGAATTTCATAGAAGTGATTTATGGAAAAATCTCAACCGATCTGGAATTTTAGAATACTTTCCTAATTTATTTTCTTGAATTTTAATATTATCTTTATTAAAAAGAATGGTAAATTAAAAAATTATTATTTCATTATAGATTCATATATGGTAAATATTCAAGATCCTATATTTAGAACTGCAATCAGAGAAGTATTCAATAAACAATGTTTTTATTGCAAAGACCTATTACTAAAATATTCAAATCTCCACATCGATCATATTATAGCACAAATCATTCCAAAAAAATATCCTAAGGAATATGAAGACCTAAAAGAACAGTTAAAATTATCACCCGATTTTAAGATTAATGACATAATTAACTTAGTTCCTTCTCATAATAAATGTAACAGAGAAAAATGGGGAAAATTCTTAGATATAGAGACTTATATACATTATTTTTCAATTAC
>DAOUVJ010000224.1 GCA_030667705.1 Promethearchaeota archaeon
ATAAATAAAAATGAGGTTCCAAGTAGAGTTAACATTTTAACATAAGTTGGAACGGCAAAAAAGATATTTGAATATACCGTGACTGATAAAATGGTTAGAAAAAATGTAAACATAATTCCCATAAAAATCTTTCCGGCTATACCATTTTTCGAGACGCTAACGTTATTTTTTATCTCAAGATATCCGTTTTTGTGGTCCATAATTTTTAACCAAAATCTACTAGTGATATTTATTAACTATATTCTAGATTCAAAAAAATATAAGTAGATAATAAATTTAATGTTGATTTAAACTAAAATGTATAAAGAAAAAAAGTGAAATCTAAAAACATTTTATTTGTAATATTATTGGTTTTGGAGTGATGCAAATTTCATGCCTGAAAGTAGTATTATTTTAAACGATCTTAACAAGGTTTTTATACCTTGTCGAACGGTTTTAGAGATGGAAGCATTAACATCTTTGTTTTTAGAATATCATAGCTACGATCTGATCAAAGAGGTTCCCAAAAGTCAACCATCAAGCCAAAGTATTAAAGAAATTTTTCGAATTTTAGAATGCCAACCTCTTGAGAGGATTATTGAATATTTTATCGATGTAGCTGTGCATAAACTCAAACCGATCGTGATGTATGCAAGGAACCATCAAGATCGATTTAGAATGGGAAATGTAGCGGCTTACACTAAGACGCGTGTGTGCCTCTATCTGGCGCTGCATAGATTAAAGTTAAAATTTTTGATCATTAATCATTTTATGAAGGCATTTAAAGAAAATAAATTTAGATTAAATTCCCCGGAAGAACAAGAGGGTTTAGGAGCTCACGCGTTTATGGCTTCTTTCTATAAAGATTACACTCATAAGAATAAAATGAATCTAAGATTGATGCTTTCAACGAAAAGAGTTTCAGAGCGAGTTAATAAATTAATTGATCTTAAGGACATAGTAACTAACGAGGATATAATTTACGCCATAACTTTCAAAAAGTTTTTAGATGACAAGAATCGAATTAAATTTATCATTAGAGAAATAAAAGCTTCACTATTCGTGTGCAAGGTCATGTTCGCACAAATGGATGTTTTTAACCCTTTTACTGCTGGTAAAGAAACCATGATCGATGCTGAAGAAATCATGTTAAGCCAAGATTTTATTCCAGTGCTTATACCCGCGATTTCAACTTGTTATTTAGGGAATAATCCAAATCAACTTGAAGATTTATTTCAAGCTTTTGAATTCATGATGAACAGAGTATTAGAAGGAATTAATTATGCGATAGAAATAGCTTCCGGATGCCAATTAATTCTCAATTTAGATGATACAATATACAACTCAGGTAATATTTTCGACATCTAAGTCAGAATTTTAAAAACCCCCCCAATTTTACCTCCAACTCATTCAATTTCAGTCCACTAACATTAAAAATGTTAAAAGATAAATTAGATTGAATATTTAGGAATGCAAAAATACGCGCATTTCGAACTTCTATGTTAAAACGGGGAAATGATTCAACTCGGTTCACATCAGATTTTAACCGCATGTTAAAAATCGTTATTCTTAATAGCTTAGGTTTTTTTTTCATTGGATTTTTAATCCCAATTATTGCCCGCTACAACATGGCTGCATCTGCTATACAAATTAGTTTGATCATTTCCTTTCAAGTATTGGGTAGAACCATTAGCGGTACAATTACAGGATTTTTAACTGATCGATTGAAATCTAGGAAGAAACTCGTATTATTAGGATCAATTGGCAGGGGTATCTCATATTTCATAATATATATCGCTATAATTTTAAACTCTTTAATATTGCTTGGAATAGGAACCTTTACTCTAGGATTTTTGGCGGGTGTTTTTTGGGTACCATTTAATACATTAATAGCAGAAAAATCGAATAAAGATAATCGTTCTGAAGCTTACGGAAAAAGAAATTCAGCTAATGCAATAGGTCAAATGATTGGGGGTCTTATAGGTTTTCTTCTTTTAATGATACTTGGTTTATTCACCGATAATCCCTTTCTTTTATATGCTAGTATTCCAATGTTTGGAATTGCAAACTTTTTTGCGGGTTTTAAATTCAATCGAGAAGTGGACGAATCAATTAAATTTTATGAACCTTCAGATAACCTTACTAATCTAATCATTAAAGATAATAAGGAAAAGCACCCTAAACTCGCAGGATCCATGATATTAGGATCATTTTTCTTGATGTCGGTCTTATTTCTTAGTAGTATTAACGGTTCAATCGCAAAACCTTTTCTTAATATATTTGTGATTGAAACAATAGAAAGTAACATTCAATTAGTTACTTGGGCGTATTTACCTGCGGGAATTGTCTCAACGCTTTTAGCGCCAAAATTGGGCAAACTCGTTGATAAATTTCGCCCTGCTATAGGTATAACAATTACAAGCATATTAGGAGCACTGGTCACATGGTTATTAATAAATTCGGCAAACATCTGGGTTTTTACATTACTTTTATTAGTGGATCTTACAATTATGATTTCATCAGGTTTAATTTTTCAGAATTTACTAAGTAGGATATCGTTAAAAAATCGTGGTAAAATTCTGGGTTCAGGTGAATTTTTTCAATTTATTGGAGCCTTTATTGGACCACTGCTAGGAGGAATAGTCTGGGATTTTATCGGTCCAAGTTTTCCTTTTATTATTTCAATTTTCGTGGAATTATCACTAATACCACTTTACTTGGTCGTTGTTTATTACTTAATTCCCCATCTAGCTGAAACTTATGCAATAAAAAAAGAATAAGAAAAATATTACGACCAGATTCCCAAAAGTCAACCATCTTTGATGTTTAAGTGATATATGATTTATTTTTAGTAAAAAATATAGAATTATTAAAAATCCTAAATTTACTTCAATACAATAATATAATAATTCATAAAATGAAAAAAGTAAACTACATGGTGAAATATAAAATTGTCAAGAAAAGTAGCTATTATTGGGGTAGGAATCACCCCTTTTAGAGCAAGATATTTGGATAAAACACATTTCGAACTCGCTTACGATGCGACAAAACTCGCTTTGGAAGATGCGAACAAAAATGGGGCAGATATTACTCATCATAATTTAGAATCTACTGTATATGGTATATATAACGAGTTATTTGAACGGCAATTCATGCCAGATATCTTCATTAATTCATACATCGGAATGAACAATAAACCGGGAACGCGAATAGCTTCCGGGGGCGCTACGGGGGGTTATACCGTGAGAATGGCTTACTCGGAAGTAGCCTCAGGTCTATCTGATCTTTGTCTTTGTCTTGGTGTAGAGAAATGTAACGATTGTTATGATGAGCAAACCGGGACTACTACTCCCGAAGTACTTAACGCCATTGCCTATAGTGCGGATATGACGTATATTATATAGTAACATAATTACTATATGAGCGGAAGAATATCCGATGGGAAAATATAATTTGGACACCCCAAATATCCCTATTGATGGCAGCCTCATCATATGTATCAATGGTTAATGCTCATTGTGAAGAATTTGGCAATCCAACAGAAGAACAAATGGCTTATGTTAGTGTAAAGAATCATGGAAACGCAATGCTAAATCCTAAAGCACAATCTCCAATGGAGATAACCGTGGAAGATGTATTGAATTCTAGGATAATTTGCTATCCTTTTAAAATGTTGGATTGTTGTTTATATTCAGAAGC
>DAOUVJ010000170.1 GCA_030667705.1 Promethearchaeota archaeon
AGCAAGAAGGACATCCCACTCATCTCCAGCGGGGATGCGATGTTAGATGAGCTCCTCGAAGGCGGGTTCCAAAAAGATTTGATCTATCTTCTAATTGGGGATAGGAAACCAACCAGCAAGATATTAGTATCCACTTCGGTTGCCGCGTTCATGGATGAGAATTTTAACAAGCTTGTTGGGTTTGTTGACGGAAATAATCGGTTTAACCCGTATCACATCAGTAAACTTGCGGCGAGTAGGAGATTATCACCAAAATTAGTCCTTGATCGCATATTAATTGCCCGTGCGTTTACCTATGATCAGATGATCGAACTGTTGGAAAATAAGATTACTCATCTGGAGAATGTTGAGGTGCTCCTCATCTCGGGAATCACGTCCATGTGGCCCAACCATAAATTGCATAGTTTTGAAGAATTGCTCAGGGCAATTAATGGCATTAAAAAAGTTGTGGAAAAGTCCCAACCGTTAATCATCATTACCGCGCCACGAAATAGTTATTCAGAATTCAAGCCAGTTGGCGGGAATAACCTTTATCATTTCGGGCACGTGCTGGTGCTTATTGAACAGACTGAGAGAGTAGTGCAGTACTCATTACTCCAGCATCCTTCACTCCCTGAAAAACAACTAAAAAAAGTTCTACCTCGAAAACCGAAACGAGGGAAAAAGCAAGTCTTTGAATATAACACGCTTGATAAATGGATACAATTGTAATTTTTATGATAGATGATAATTGTTATAGAATAAAAAAGAGAGGAGAAAAAATTAAAGAATTCAATGATACAGATTTCATTCCTAATGATGGTTTTCGGAACTCTATAGATGATAATTCTCCATTAATTATCTTAAAATATATTTTTGATGGGGATATTTGTAGCCACTATTACAGTAAGGAGGGGACTGATTATTTAAAACTCATTCAACAAACGAATAATAAATTTCTTAAATTAGCTTATTTTAAGTGTTTAAAGAGAAAAATCTCACATGAGGAACAAAAAAGAATATTAAATATTGAAAAGTTGATACCATTAATTTATGAAGTGGCAGTAAATATCGTAAAACAGAGAAATTCAAGTTATAGACCAATGTGGTTAATAAAAGATTATATTAATTTAGCTCATCCAACTATACCAAATCAGCAAATGTTTTTGAATGTTGGGCATATCCTGATGCTGATAATATCTGATCCAGATAAAACACACATTGATGATATGTTTTTTATTCTGAAGGAATTTTTAGGATTGAAGAAAAAAATTTTGCATAGTGCTACGATTCCAGATGATATTTTTAACGCAATTGATTATTGGATTAATGATGTATTTGATGGAAACCTAACTCATTATGATTTTAGTGGAGTTCTGTTAGATAAGATTTTTGATTTTTATAAAGAAGTAGATAGGGAATGTAATTCAAGAAAGGAGATAATATTTACTAAATATAAGCGGTTTTATGATGATATTATTAAACCTGAAGAAATTGATCTTGGTGATATCGGATCCATTGAAAATCATAAAAGATTTATAAAAATACTGAGGGATATTACTCAAAAATATTGCATGAATGAAGAAATTAAGGACAAATTAGCAGAAACTCTTGAGGTAAAATATGAAAATTTAAATCGGCACGCTCCAATTGCCTTGAATAATCTCCCCCCGATTACAGGTACCATATCTTACTCTCTTACAGAAATCGAAAATGCTCTTAAACCTTTTAAAAATGACACGATACAAGAATTCATGCGAAAGATTGTAATGGACGAATGTTTTATTCCGGATATACCTGATATAAAGAAAATCGATATTGGATTAACTGATGTGTTTGCCACAAGAGTATTTGATGGGAGTAATATACGTTATTATGACGCTGGAGACTCAATCTTCAGGAGGACAGGTTATTATAAAATAGAAGCATATTGGCTCTTGATGCTTTTAGAACATAAATTAAAAGAGTATGACAAATATCAAGTTTTAGGAAATATACATGCTGTTATCCACCTTTCTGATTTAATAGACAATTTATCAAAAAGAATGTTCTTTAAGAGTTTAGAACATTTTGGAAGAGAGGATTATTTTCATAGTATTCAGACAAGTATTTTTCAAATAGAACGCATTTTGCGGACGCTATGTTATAAAAACGAGATCTCAAACTTATTTAAAGATGATAAAAAAGAAATCCATAAAGGAATTGATTACATGTTAAGGGAATTAAAGGAGAGGAATATCTTGAGCGAAAAACTCTTGTTTTTCATGGGGTGGTTATTGTCTTCATTGGATTCTACAAATATTAAAGTCATTCCTGAAAATATTCGTAATAAAATTGCTCATGGATTAGATGATTTAGATTCTTTTAATGACATTTATGCAAAGGATAATGCACTTTCAATTATACTGATTTATTTGTCTCTCTCAAAAGCATAGAAAAGGGAATCGAATCTCTGCTTTTGATATGAACTAATTTCTTAATGGAATTCTTCTGAGCCTTGAGACTCTATGTATCTTAAGACAATTTTTACAAACAATTTCTGTCCACTCAGGAGATATATAGGTAATAGAATCATACCCACATTCGCACACAAATCTAACAACATTGTTCTTTTGTTCTTCAATAAGTTGAAGACCAACTTGTAGAAATATAGAAATCATATCCAGACCTCGGTCTAAACTAATTAATTCATAGTAAAATTTCCATAAATCTTCAACTTCTACTATCCTATTGAAGGTTTTCTTTCCTTGAGGAGTCTGATCAATAATTTCTATTTTAGAATCATCAATACTAGAAATCCCTCCGCTTTCTACATGTGAAAGCGCATTTCTTACATGAATGAGCTCATCTAGAGTGTCATCAATTAAAGGTGGTGGTGATTTTTGATGGTCCTTCCCTAAAAAAAATATTTTTCTTAAATCACTTCCCCACATTTTAGGATTATTTTGATTTTCTAATCTATTAAGTTCATCCCCAATATGTTTACATCGAGTGAGAAAATATCCATAATGAAGATTATAATTCTCATCAAATGCTCTTATTTTATCAGTAATATCAACATTTGGATTGGTAAAGACATCTATTAAATTGTTGGTTCCATAAACTCTTGTCATCCTATCCATCAGAGATTTAGCCTGTGGTAATTCCATGACAGGAACACCATTATATATTTTACCTAAAAAATCATTTGTCAGATTATTTGTATGCGGACTAAATCGCATTACTAAATAATCGAACCATTTGACATGAAGCTCATATACTTGAGGTATTATTTTTCCACGGCTTAATAATACTTTTTGACCTATGATCATTCCTATCAAATACGAGAGATTTACTTTCCAATTATTAGGATGGATCTGATCATCGCTTTCAACGATATCCCAAAAGAAACGCTTAAATTCTTCTAGATTGATCCAAACAAAAACATCCTTAAAAGTCTGGATATATTTTTCAACGAGATTTTCAATCTCAACTATAAAATCTTTGTAATTGACATGTTTTTTTCCTTCTATGAAAGGATTATGTGCAAAATGCATCATTAAAACCACCTATAATTTTCTGTCATTAATATTATATTATGAATGATTTACATTTAAATGTAATTATTTGCATACAAATAACTCGAGATTTTATATTGTTAAATCAATATAAAACAAGATAAAATAAAACTGACTTATTTAATGGAAATTCAATTAAAACTGAATAATTTAATCTACCTTGTTAAAAAATTTTTTAGAAGCAAATATTCGATAACTGCTAAGGGAAGGCAATCTTTAACCTAATTAGGAAAATCGTGAATTAATAAGAAAAAATTTATTTCTAATCCAATAGGCTTCTCATCTTCCATTTCGTGGTACGGATAAGAATTTTCGTAGATTTTTTTACATATATCTGCTAAATCCTTAGCATCTTCTGGACGGGCAAGTTTTAACATGGGACTAATCTTGGTGCTTGCTTCTCTTCCTTCGATCAAAAAATCAAGCTCCATCCCGGTCTCGATATCCAAATCAAGAATTCCTTCAAACGCATCTATGAAATCTTCTATTGATTTTGGGTATAAATAATCTCTCGGGATGATTGACCAGGTCAGTATTTCTTGGGTGATCATGAGTCTTCGTTTAATTGGTATTAGACGATAATTATCTAGCCAACAATACCGATCTATTTAAATAAAAAAGTGCGATTTTTCCTAGGATAGATATTAGGCTTAATGGTTTGGTATTACACTAGAAGCATCAAGGTGTCCGTTGGGTTTAAATAGGATTGGAAATAACAATAATATGACCAAAAATTCAAACTTTTAATTTTTGTTTAAATGATATCAGTTTATATTGTAGTTGATCTACCATGAAAAAATCGAATGTCATTTTAAGCATTCTTATTTGCATCTTATCCGTCGGGGTTTGTGCAGAATTCTTGAGAGTCCCGATGCTCTCGCAACACGATGAGGCGCTGGCGAGGGTCAATGCCACCTTGGGGTTTGAGATCAATTTGGTCCGTTCCTCGTTCATTGATTTCGGGGATTATTACGACTTGGGCAACCAATCCATCTTCATCAAGGATGACGATCCTGACTACAACTGGAGCAAGACCGCTGCGGAGAACCCGTGGTGTTCTGGTTCCGGTACTGAAACCGACCCTTATGTCATCGAAAAAGTGTTGATTGACGGCAAATATAGTTTGGAACGAGTTCATTATCCAGATGACTATTATAAAGATTATGCCGCTATAAACATTCACAGTTCACGAGTTCATTACGAGATTCGGAACTGCTATATCAATCGTTCTGGTAAAATTGAATTTGCCAACGGGATATACATACACGATTCAACCAACGGGTTAATATATGAAAATATAATTAATTATTGTAGAACTGGCGTGTATTTGGATGCAGGAATTGGTGTAATTAACAATACCAAGATCCAGCGCAATATTTTTATTCATGACACTAAAGAAATATTAGGTACTGCCACATCTAGAGGAATTCTGGTTGGTTTCTGCCATCAAGGCACCATATTTGTGGAACAAAACTTCATCCAAGATTATTCGAGCGGTATAAGGGTCTTGAGAAGTACGGGTGTCATGGTTCGCAAAAATTTCGTGAACACCACTCTCTTTGAATATGAAGTGCCTATTGGGCTTGAATTTAGCAGGGTTGTCGAATGTTCTGCCATTGAAAACGTGTTAGCAGGGGATTATGCCACCGAGTTTTTCACTGTTAATACCATCAATTGTACTGGGATGAGCATCCATGATAATTCGGTAGTGGGAACCCTTCCCGATTTCGTGACCTCCATGATGCCACACGTTTCGAGCACTACTTCAAGTTCTCTTTCATTTGATACGGCAATAGGAGGTTCCATTACAGGAAACATGATGTATATCCCTGGACATTTTGCCATACCAGGTTATGATCTTGGTTTCCTCACGATATCATTTATTGCGATGGTCTTCGTGATTGGCTTGCTCTTGCGAAATAAGAAATTGGTTTTACTAAATAATAAATAATTTTTTCTTCTTTTCTTTTAAATTTTTAATATGAAATCTTGATTGATGTCTATGTCCAATATTATCAAGATGGTTAGAAAATCTTTGTCTGCAAACAATGTTTAAAAACTTAAAAAGTAGTTTCTCCTTGAGGGAACCTATTACACACAAGATGAGTTCCCATGTAAATTCCAAATTTTCCCTCTTTTTCATCAAGATTGCATCGTATCATCAGGGCACCACAATGTATGCAGGCAAATGCTCTTCCATGCGGACAATCCTTATATGTCGCGGGCACTTCTATCACGGTTTTCGTTTCCATGTCAAATTTTTGGATGGTTGGTCCCCTTGGCAATTCAAGGGGGCTTATTGTCTCATCAATGTTTTGTGGAGGAGGGGGTGGCAAGTAAGGAGGAATGATTTCCATTTTTCCTTCTTCTTCTTTTGGTCCTGATTTTTTTATTTCATTTGATAAATCAGGTTTTGGATCTGACTTTTTTTTCTTGGGTGGTTCAGGTTCAAGTATGGGTTTTTTTTGCTTGTTGGATTCTTGATCTTTTTTCTGTTTATTTGAAAGAAGCTCTTCTTTTTCTTTTTTAAGACGTTCACGATTTCTGATCCTCTCTCGTAAATCGGTAAAAGTTATTTTATCTTCTTTATATTGATTAATGGTTTTTTCATCAAAACCTCCAACCAATATCGCGTCTCCTATCCTAATTCTATCTCGCATGGCTCTTTCCGAAAGATCAAATTGTTTAGAATGCTTTTCCACGAAACTTAGCGAGAGTTCATTTTTTGGAACGGCACCTCGTGCCACTCCATTTTCATATTGATTTCGACCCCATTTAGTTTCAGGATGTTGACTTTCGTACTTTCGCTTGAGTTGAGCGAGACCGATGGTGAGTTCATAGGACGTGAAATCGGTCCTTGTTATATTTTCTTCCATCTCTATCTGGAATTTTTGATAGTCAGATAAGCCATTTTTAATGATTACCTTGATCTTTATATTCAACCTTCTCGCTGCAATCAATCGAATATATCCGGCTATCAAATAACCCTTCTCGTCGACGATGATGGGGTGGAGCTGTCCAAATTCTTTAAATGAGACCATCATTGCTTGGACATTTTGTTCAAAAGAAGGATTAGTTTGCCGAAT
>DAOUVJ010000090.1 GCA_030667705.1 Promethearchaeota archaeon
ATTTGCTTTTTATTTGGATTTCTTTTGGTTTTGGGTTCACTTTTTTTTATAGGAGGTTTCGAATATTTTTTTTCAAGCTCTTTTATTTTTTCTTCAATATCTCTTGCTAAAGTATCTCCTATGAACTCACCTTTAAAGAAATCTACTTTAACAGCAATCCCAATTTTCCCTGAAATCACTCGAGAGATCTTTCCACGGATATACGCTTTACTTCCTCTAATCAAGTTCCACTGAAAAATTAACCCGTGTTTTGGTCGTTTTTCGCCAGTTTTAAGGAATCTATACAAAGCTTTTTCAGCTCCTAGGAGTTGAATCCTTGAAGCTGGCATGTAAGCTAAGTCTTTTAAACTCCCTGCTTTTGCTATTAATTTTGCCCCAATCAAACTCCCAATAAGTGTAGTAAGGTTAGGTGCCGCTTGAGTCATTAATTCTTCAAGGTTATCCTCTAATACTTCTCGTAAGGCATCTAAATCTAATATCTGTTTAGCATATTTTTTAATTATAGAAAGATCTAGATCCGATCCCATAGATCGAGCTGCTAATCCTTGAAGCATTTTAGTTCTTTTTTCTGTCAAATCAAAATATTCATTAATGTTTTCTATGGTATAATTATCTCGATGACCTAATTTGTCAACCATTTTAGCTAAGATTACATTATCCTCTATTAGTTTATCAGTTAATTCAGGAAAATGCAATCCATACCACTCTTTTAACCGACTCGCAAATAGGCTTATCGATTTCTTTAAAATCTCGAGGGATTCAATCACTTGAATTATGATTAAATCATCTTTTCCCCCTGCTTCTCTTATATTGGTTTTGATTAAAGCTTCTTGCACGCGTTTAAATTGAAATGAGATTTCATTAAATTCCTGAGAAATTCCTATTTTTTTTAGCTGTTCTTTTAAATTCAATCGAAAATTTCTGAATTCTAAGTTTTCAGGAGTATGAGTAGTTTTTAATCCCAATGTTTTGTTCGATAATGTTGCTAATGCCTCGTTATCAAAAATAAACATTTCAAACCCCGAACTAGTTAATTCTTGGAGAAATTGCTCATATTCTTTACTGACATTTTTTTCCTTTAACCCTTTGAAAAAATCAATAGCTTTATTTTCATTTTTGCTATAATCAATAAAATTGATAATTGTTTCTCCTTCATCCAAGGCATAGATTCCTAATAATGTATCAATGACAAAACACTGCATAATATGAATTATCTCAAATAATAATAATAATAATAATTTCTTAGATTATAATAGTAATGCTTGAGTAAAGGTAAATATTTTGCTTGAGGTAAATATTTCTGGATTAAATTTAAAATCTCCAATTATTTTAGCTTCAGGTATTTTGGGAGTTTCTTTTTCTATTATGAAGAAACTTATGGACGCGGGCTTAGGGGCTATAACAACAAAATCTATTGGTCCCAGACCCAGAAAAGGATATAAAAATCCTTCAATAATCGAAATATTTCCTGGTACTTTCCTGAATAGTGTAGGATTAGGAAATCCAGGTATAGAAAATTTCACTTCAGAAATAAAAGAGATAAAAACAAATAACATTCCTTTAATCGTAAGTGTTTTTGGTGATACAAATGAATCATACTTAGATGTAGCATTAAAAGCACAAGAGGCAGGAGCCGATGCAATTGAAATTAACATTTCCTGCCCCCATGCTGAAGTTTCTTCAATAGGTATAAATAAAAATCTAACATTTGACCTCACAAAACTTCTTAAGGAAAAATTATCGATTCCCTTATTTGTGAAATTAAACCCAAATGTCACTGATATATGTGAGATTGCTCTAGCTGCCCAAGAGGGAGGTGCAGATGGCGTTGTTGCGATAAATACAATAGCAGCAATGAAAATTGATGTTAACACCATGAGACCTATTTTATCTCACGGAAGTGGAGGGCTTTCTGGCAAGGCAATCCACCCCATAGCAGTGAAAAAAGTTTACGACCTCTACAAAATTTTAAAAATTCCCATAATTGGATGCGGGGGTATATCTAACTGGGAACAAGCTATTGAATTTTTCCTTGCTGGAGCAACTAGCCTACAAATTGGAACTATCTTATATCAAGGTCTTGATATAATTAAAATGCTCAACACAGGAATAAGAGATTACCTAACAATAAATAATTTTAAAAATATATCCGATATAAAAGGATTATCTCATGAATTTGAAACGCAAAAGGTGCCCGATTTTTGACTGAAAATATGATAAGGACTGTAAAAATTAATCGTGTAATCGGAGAATGTACTGGTGTAAAAACAATATCATTCAAATTAGGGAACAATATTATTCCAAAACCAGGCCAATTTGTTATGATATGGGTACCTGGAGTAGATGAGATTCCAATGTCAATATCTAATTATGACGAAAATGGAAATTGGTCAATTACGGTAAAAGATGTCGGAGAGTGCACAAATGCTCTTCAAAATCTAAATATAGGAGATTTCATTGGTATACGAGGCCCGTTTGGCAACTATTTTAAAATACCCCCAAAAGCATCAAAACACATTTTTTTAATTGGAGGAGGTATTGGGATGGCTCCGCTAAAATTCCTTGCCAATCAATTGAAAGAATCTGGTTTCAAGTTTAAGGTTATTGAAGGAGCAAAAAATAAGAATGAATTGATATATTTAGATGAGTTATTCAACACAAAAAATAAAAATATCGAATTCTTTTGTTCCACTGATGATGGTAGTTATGGGCAAAAAGGTTTTGCAACAAGACTATTTGAAGAAAAAATTAGTGAAATAAAACATGACGATCTGAAGAACACAATCGTTTACACCTGTGGCCCAGAAATTATGATGTATCATATCTTCCAAATGTGTAAAAGGCATGGAATAGAACTATTCGCCAGCCTTGAGAGAATAATGAGATGTGGCTGTGGTCTATGTGGACTTTGTGCTATTGATCCTGTCGGAATTTTAGTATGTAAAGATGGTCCTATTTTTAACTTATCAGAATTAAATAAAATGGATGATTTTGGCAAGTATAGGAGAGATTTTACTGGAAAAAAAATTAAAATTTGAGTTAAGACCGCAGAAATTCTCCTAGATTTTTTATCAGCTTATCATAAAATCGTAGTATCAAATGTAAAATCAAAAAACTTATTGTTTATCGAAAACTATTTTAACAATATGGTTGAAGATCTTAACGACTCTGAGAAACTAAGAAGAGTCTCACGGGAAATAATTAAATATTTGCTTGAAAATCCTAATACTTCACGTCATAGAATTACAAATATAAAAGGGAAAATCGGAAAAAAATATAGTCTTAATAACGTCATTAAGAATGCAACTATTTTGGGATTTGCCACAATTGAAGAAAAAAAAATTATTACACCGCTACTTAAAAGAAGAAAGACACGGACGATCTCAGGAGTATCAGTAATTGCTATTATGACCAAACCTCTTCCGTGTCCAGGAACTTGCATTTACTGTCCAGGTCAAAGTTCTCAACCCGGTCAAAAAGTTGCTCAATCATATACCGGACAAGAACCTGCTGCTCTCAGATCTATCAATAATCAATATGATCCCTTTAAACAAGTCCAAAGCAGAATATCTGATCTAGAAGCGATTGGCCATGATATAGACAAGATTGAACTTATTTGTATGGGTGGTACGTTGTTGTCTACGCCTTTAAATTATCAACAACAGTTCATTCAAGGAGCCTACGAAGGAATTCTTAATAAAAAAGTTTCTGATTTAAATGAAGCGAAACGATTAGCCGAAAATTCAAAACGTCGGTTAATTGGATTAACTATCGAAACAAGACCCGATTACTGCAAAGAAGAACACGTAGATAGAATGTTATCATATGGAGTAACAAGAGTAGAACTTGGTATTCAAACCGTTTTTGACGATGTTTTTGAGTTAGTAAAACGAGGTCACACTACAAGGGACAATATAGAAGCAATTAGAATTGCCCGTGATGCTGGTCTTAAAATTAATGCCCATATTATGCCGAATTTGCCTGGCTCAAATTATAATCGAGATCTAAATCTATTTCGCATCTTATTTTCTAATTCGGACTATAGACCAGATATGCTAAAAATATATCCCTGTCTGGTAATAAAAGGTACGGAATTATATGAATGGTGGAAAAATGATGTTTATCATCCATACTCGACCGTTCAATTAATAGATTTGATCACTCAAGTTAAAAAGGAAATTCCTCCTTATGTTAGAATTCAAAGAATTATGAGAGATATACCAGCACCGTTAATCGAGGCGGGATGTAAAAAAAGTAACCTAAGACAACTAGTAAAGGCGAGATTGGATGAAGATAATTCAAAATGCAATTGTATAAGATGTCGAGAGTATGGAATCGTTCTAAATAAAGAACCTTACAAAGAAAATAAATTTGAGGGATGCAAGTTAGAAAGAATAAATTATGAAGCATCACAAGGAGAGGAAATTTTTCTTTCGTTTGAAAATGACGATCTACTAATAGGTTACTTGCGATTACGAAAACCTTCTGAATTTTCACATAGATCTGAGTTAAATGATGGTAATACCTTAATTGTCAGAGAAATTAGAATTGTTGGTGAAATTGTTCCAACAGATACTATTCCTAATAATATTAACCAAATTCAACATCGTGGTTTTGGAAAGATGCTATTGGAAGAAGCAGAAAAAATATCAAGAGAAGAGTATGATGCAAAAAAATTAGCAGTCATCAGTGGAGTTGGGGCGAGAAACTGGTTTTATAAAAAAGGCTATGAATTAGATGGATTTTACGTCTCAAAAAATTTAGTTTTTTAATAATAATTTTAAATTTTCCTACTTGATTAGATCTTGTCACTATTATATTTAACAAGAAAATGATGATATTTAATGACTCAATTTAATTATAAAGAATTAGGGCTCATATGTGGTCTTGAAATCCACCAACAGCTTGAAACTAAAACTAAGCTGTTTTGTAGGTGTCCTGCAAAACTCCAAGGAACAAGAATTCCAGATTTTACCATTAAGCGATTAATGCGGCCCGTCTTAGGAGAAATGGGCACGTTTGATAAAGCAATGCTAACCGAATATGAAAAAGGCATGAATGTTACCTATGAGGGTTATAATGATGTAATCTGCACATATGAAATGGATGATACGCCACCCTTTTCGTGTAATGAAGAAGCAAGAAGAATTGCTTTGAAAATAGCAATGTTAACAAAGGCAAATATAGTTGAAGAAATGCACGTTTGTAGGAAAAATTATTTGGATGGGAGTGTACCTTGTGGATTTCAAAGAACGATGATCTTAGGAACAGATGGATACGTGGAATTGAAGAACGGTAAGAAAATCGGAATTAATATTTTAAGTTTAGAGGAGGAAGCCGCTAGAAGAATCAAAACTGAAAATAGAACGAATTTTTTTCGGTTAGATAGATTAGGAATCCCCCTAATTGAAGTCACAACTGATCCTGATATCAATCACCCCGATGAATGTAGAGAATGTGCTGAACGAATAGGATTACTCTTATGGTCAACAAAAACAAAAAGAGTTATAGGCTCAATACGTCAGGATATTAATGTTAGCATTAAGTCAGGAACAAGAATCGAGATAAAAGGAGTACAGAAATTAGGATGGATACCAATTTTAATTAATCATGAAATCTCCCGGCAACTTGGATTAATCCATATTAAAGAAGAATTAGAAGAAAGAAAACTAAAATCAAGTGATATTCCTTCTAAAGGTCAAGATTTAACAAATATGATTGGTAATAATACAGGATTCATAGGAAAGGGTATAAAAAAGGGAGAAACGCTTTATGGTATTAATTTTAAGGATTTTAAGGGGATATTTGGTACTGAATTAATGGAGGATTATAGATTTGGTACTGAGGTCAGTAGTAAAGTAAAAACTCTTGTAGGCTTGAAAGGTCTGATCCATTCAGATGAAGATCTTAGCAAGTATAAATTCTCTAATGAAGATTTAAAAAAAATCAGAAAAAGTTTAAATTCAGATTCTCAGAATGATAGCTTCCTATTGATTTTAGGTTCAATGAAAGAAGTTAACAAAGCAGTTGATATCATCATTCAACGGATAAAATTCGCATTTAAAGGAGTCCCTCCTGAAACTCGGAAAGCTTTAGATAATGGTAATACTGAATTCTTAAGAGAATTACATGGCGGAGCACGATTATATCCAGATACAGATTCTAAAGCCATTTTTAATCCACCTGAAGAGGCCGAACTCATAAGAAAAAACCTTCCAGAATTTCCCTGGATAACGATAGAAAAATATTCGAAAAAATATAAAATAGAGGAGAAGTTGATAAAGAAATTAATCTTCAATGATAAGCTTGAATTGTTCGAAAAATTAATCAAGATTTCTTCTGAAAATCCTGCTATAATTATTAATGTGATATTAGAAATAACTACTGCTTTACGAAGAGATGGAAAAAATATGGATAATATTACAGATTCAGATTTTGAAGATATGTTTATGGACTTAAAAAGAAAAGAAATAAGTAAGGAAGCGATCGAGGAAATAATGATTATGAAAGCAGATAACCCTAATCTCTCTATTGAAGAAATTAAACAACAATTAAAACTAGAGAAAATGAGTGTAGATCAATTGAAAGAAGTAATAGAAATGGTGGTCAATAACAACTTGGAAATTATAAAAAGTAAAGAAATGCGAGCAATGGGACCTTTAATGGGAGAAGTTATGAAGGATGTACGGGGCAAAATTGATGGAGCAATTGTATCCAAAGAATTAAAAGCAGCAATTCAAAAGAAATTGGAGGAGTTGAAATAATTGACTAATAAATTACAAGGTTATAAGGGGAAAGTGAAAAATTTTTTGGAAGAAAATAAGATAGAAATCTGGGATATAGTTGAAATTGAAGCCATTAATACAAAATTAAAAGGAATCCTCCTTCCACGAAATGAATACGCAGATCCTAATTTTATTGAAATTAAACTGAAAAATAATTATAATCTGGGAGTTAATCTAAACGAAGTGAAAAAGATTACTAAAACCGGTAAAAAAGAAGCTATATACAAGATCCCTGAAATAACATTCCCAACTAATGAGAACCTCCTAAATATTAGACTTTTAGGAACAGGTGGGACTGTTGCTTCAAGGTTAGATTACACCACTGGAGCAGTAATTCCCTCATTCACTCCTGAAGAGTTGTTTAGTTCTGTCCCAGAACTCGCTGAAATATGTAATCTTGATTGTGAAATTGTGTTTGAGATATTATCCGAAAATATGAAACCTGAATTCTGGCAACAATTAGCAACTAAAATTAAAAAAGCTGCTGATGAGGGAATAGATGGAATTATCATTGGACATGGAACGGACACAATGAGTTTTACAAGTGCAGCATTATCATTTATGTTAGAAAATTTACCGATTCCCGTAGTTTTAACCGGTAGTCAAAGAAGTTCAGATAGACCTTCCTCTGATGCAGCTTTGAATCTGATCAATTCAGCAACAGTTGCAACATCAGATATAGCCGAAGTCGTTGTGGTCATGCTTGGATCTTCGTCTCATGATTATGGATTAATTCACAGGGGAACTCTCGTCAGAAAAATGCATTCTTCTCTAAGAGATACGTTTCGGACAATTGATGATATTCCGCTTGGAATGGTTAGAAAGAATAGAAAAATAAAACTGTTTAAAGATGATGTCCAGAAGCGAAGCAATCGAGAAATTATCCTCAAAACAGATTTCGAAAACAAGATAGCTCTTATCTATTCATACCCCGGCATGGAAAATGAATTGATTGAATTTTATATAGATAATGGATATAAAGGGATAGTTTTTGCCGGCACGGGATTAGGACATGTCAGTACCGATGTATACAAGGCAATTAAAAGAGCAATAGAAGAAAACACAACCATTTTAATGACTACTCAAACTCTCCACGGTTTTGTGGGTATGAACGTCTATTCGACAGGAAGAGAGCTCCAAAATCTGGGGGTAATACCCGGAAGGAATATTTTACCAGAAGTTGCTTATGTTAAACTTGGGTGGGTTCTTGGGCAAACCAATGATCCTAAGGAGATAAGAGACTTATTATTGACAAATATCGCAGGGGAATTTATTGATCGAGAATTACCCATTGCATTTAATTACAATATTGACGAATTGCTAAGAAATAATAAACTCTAAGTATTTTTTGCCTTATTTATCTGAAATTTCATGAGATAACATCAAAATAATAAAAAATTTATACTTTATTTAATTAATAAATGTAATTCTACTTTATCTAGTGGTATATATGGGAAAACGAATACTTGTTCAGAGAAAAGGACATGGAAACTTGTGGGCACGATCTCCAAGTCATCGACACGCGGGGGAAGTTAAATACCGATCGTTTGCGAAAGGGGAGAATAAAATCGCATTTAGAGTGACGGAATTAATCCATTCACCGGGAAGAGGAGCTCCATTAGCACGAATTAAATATGAAGATGACAAGAAAGGATTATGGTTACCTCCTGAAGGAATTTATGAAGGTCAAGAGTTTATTCAATCTCAAAAAGGTTATGGCGTTCCTGTCGAAGTAGGAAATATTATCCCTCTCAAAAAAACCCCTCTTGGAACATTAGTATTCAACATTGAAAGTACACCTCAAGATGGCGGAAAATTTGCCAGAGCTTCTGGAGTATCGGCTATTGTAAGGGATAAATTGGATAATAAGGTACAATTGTTATTTAGATCAAAAAAAATGCGTTGGTTTCATGAGACTTGCTTATGTACCATCGGAGTGGTAGCAGGAGGAGGAAGAACTGATAAACCATTTTTAAAAGCTGGAAACAAATTCTTTGCTTATCGATCAAAGGCAAAAAAGTGGCCTGTTGTACGAGGAGTTACCATGAACGCGGCCTCACATCCATACGGGGGCGGTGCAAAGCAATCACCACATAAACCAACAACAACTTCTCGCAATGCTCCTCCAGGTAGAAAGATTGGGCAGATAGCCGCTCGCAGAACGGGGCATCAGAATTAAATCTATTTCTCTTAATTTAGAAAAAAATTATTTGTTAACCAAAATAAGTTTCATTTTTGAACTCAAATATCTATCTACAAATTTTAATTGTTAAAATTATAGTTTTTAGAAAATTAAAAATTAATATAATAGAAAAATTAAGAGAGAGAGTTTAAAAAGAAAATTGAACTGAACTTAAAAGCTCCTTATATCTTGACCTTAGGGTTACTTCCGTGACCCCTATAATCTTAGAAATGTCCTTCTGACTTACTTTCACATTTCTTAGCTTAGAAATTAAATATATCGAACCAGCACATAGACCTTTTGGATCCTTGCCAGAAATCGATGTCTTATTCATAAAATTGTGAAGCACTCGCATTGCTTCTTTCTCAACCTCAATTCCAAGATTTAAATCCGCACAATAACGAGGAATTAGTGTAACTGGGTTAATATGCGATATTTTCAAATTAAGTTCTCTTACTAATATTTTATAACACTTTTTAACAATATTATCATTTATCGATGCTTCTTCTAAAATTTCTTGAAGCGTGATAGGAACTTTCTCATCTTTACAAGCATAATAAGCACAAGCAGCAATCATCCCATTAATTGAACGACCACGGAGTAATTGGCGTTTAAATACTTCTTTGTATAAACGTACCGCAGATTTTTTGACACGATCAGGAAAATTAAGATTTCCTCCAATTCTTTTTAGCTCAGTTATTGCCATTAACATGTTTCGCTTTTCCCATGATAAGTGAGTATTCCATTTTGCAGCTCGACGAAGATCAGGATTTTTAATCTTAGAACGATCAATTACGGTACTTAATCCTATATCAGGCATTAGAATAGACATTGGAGAACCTGTACGTTCCTTCTTATCCTTTTCTGATTTTGAATAAGCTCGAATCCCACTATGGTTAATATCTAGACCCCTTTCTAAAACAACCAACCCACATTGCCTGCATACGGTTTCTCCACGTTCTACGCTTGCAGTTGTACTCCCTCCACATTCTGGACACAAGTTTGTTATGATATCAATCTCAACGACCATTTTTTTTACCCTTTTACAATTCTTTTACAATGATATATTTATTCTCGTCAATTTTTCACGTTTGTCCCGTGAATTTTTTTGACAACAAATAACATAATATTTACACACAACTATTTGTTATGATACAAATATTACACTCTAATATTTAAATCTTTTTATTATTACCAAAAAAATGTAACGTTAGCTATCACAATAATTTATTTTTTATAACAAATACATGAAATCACACATATTTGTATTCTCTTTTTATTTGTTTTTTTATTTTTATGACAAATAAAATGAAATAATATGTGTATATGTGTGTAAAAAATATTAATATTTAAAATTGAATGGAATAAAAATCTCTCAAAAAGTCAGCTTCTCCCCATATATAATGTGTAAAGAATTCTCTTGGAGTCCTTGCGAAATATTCTTCAAATTTGAATATCTTCTTAGAAAGATTGATGCGAAAATTTTATTTTCTCCGCATCTATCATAGGAGGAGAGATAAAAATAAATATAAATACAAAATCTCTTATCATCTTTTTGTTACAAAAAAAAAATTGTGTTTCCACACAAAGATCTTTTTTGAATGACGCTCCCATTAGGTGAAATTAAATTATTAAAAAAGCTCCAAATTCCATAGAAGAAAGTAGAAAAGAAGTAAAAGATCCCGAAAAAGGGGATGTTAAAGAGCAAAAATCTTCTAATAAATCTCCAAAATCAAAAGATAAAGATTCAAATAATAGTAATCGACCAAATTTCACAGAAAAGCAAATAGAAAATCTTGACTTAGAAAGCGACCTGCTAAAATCATACATGGATATGTATGAAAATGAGACTGATAGATATGCAATTTGGAGAAACACCATCACGGAGGGTTTTAAAAGATGGTTAAAAGGAGAAAAAATCTACATGCGTGATAAAGAAAGAATCTCGCTATATGTCTCTGAAGAAACAAAATCAGATTGGCAGGATTTTCTCGATCAAAATAAAGATGAGTATCGTTCATTTTCAAAACTCATTAGAGAAAGTGTTAAAACATTCATTGAAGACTCACTTAGAGATAGTAATGATATTTCAAAAATTGATTCTAATACAATCTCAAGCATTTCTCACGCATTGAAAGAACCTTTAACATCGATAAAGGGATATTCTCAACTCCTTCTAGAAGGCAAGGAATATGAAGATAAACTTACTGATATCGTGAAAGATACAATTAAGAATATTTTTGATCAAAGTAATATCCTTGAAAATATAATTAAAGATTTTCTCGACAATATAAAAGTCCAAACTAATCATATTGATGTTCTTTTAATTGAAGATGATCTAGCAACAATTCGATTAATAACTAAGATTATAGAAAGTAGGGGTTATGTCTGCAAGGGAGTAATTAGCGGTTCGAAAGGATTAGAAGAATTAGGAAGAACTTCTCCAAAGGTAATCTTATTAGATATTATATTACCTGACCTTAGTGGATATGATATATGTAAAACAATCAAGTCTGATAACGATTGGAACCAAATTCCCGTATACTTCTTAACTGCTATATCAGGATCTGAAGTTAGAAAACACCTAAATGAAACAAAAGCTGATGGTTACGTTCTAAAACCTTTTAATTTTTCTGATTTTGAGGTAATTTTCGATATATTAAATGGTGCAACCTAACTTTTAATTTTTGTAAAAAAATTAGTTTTTTGATTCAAAATATTTTTATTCTTAAAAGTTGTAAGTTTATATAAAAAGCACGAAAAACGAACCTTAAAAGGATCTAATTTTATGCACATATTTACTTTTTGACAAGGTGTTTATTATTACAAACGGAGAGAAAGACGGTAAAGAGGAATATTATGATTCTCCTCATTTGAATGATGATGAGATCGAAAAATTAGATTTGAATAGTGAAAAAGCGAAAGATTTAATGGGAAAATATCAAAAATCTTTTGATAAATATGCAATTTGGAGAAACACGATCACGGAGGGTTTTAAAAGATGGCTAAAAGGAGAAAAAATATATGATCGAGATAAAGAGCGAATCTCTCTTTACGTATCAGAAGATATGAAAAATGAATGGCAAAATTTTATCAAAGAAAACAACTATACCATCTCAAAACTCATTCGAGAGAGTGTAGACTTCTTTATTAATAAAAAATTAAGAAGGATCAATGGAACCCTTCGTAAAAGGGAGAGTCAAGCGATTTCTAACATATCACATGCACTTAAAGAACCATTAACTTCTATTAAAGGATTTTCACAATTATTAATTGAAAATTATCGAGATGATTTGAATGAAGATGTTTTTAACACCATTCAAAACATTTTTGAACAATCACAACTCTTAGAAAATAAAATTATCAACATACTCGATAACATAAAAACCGAAAAAACTCAATATGATATATTGTTAATTGAAGATGATCAAGCAACTATTCGACTCCTAACGAGTTATTTCGATAGCA
>DAOUVJ010000108.1 GCA_030667705.1 Promethearchaeota archaeon
AAAAAAATGATAAGATTTACATGATGGATTTAAAATAGCAATTTTTTCATTAACTTGAATGAGATCTAAAAAAATAAAGTTGAAATCTAAATTATTGTCAAGTCAAGTCTTGAATTTAAACAATTATTTTAGAATTTGACCACAAGATTCTGTTTAGAGAAAGGATCAAGATAGAGACAGATACCACCGAAGCTCTATTAACACTTTCTCTTTAAATCTATTAAATCGTTGCCCTACTTGGCGATGTCTTCCTTGATATGCATCCAGTAAGGTATGAATTGATGTGAGAGTTATAGAATATTTCTTCCGTATTAAATACAATATTTCCTTTATCTCGGTAATATTTCGAGCTTGCTCAATATCTTTAAAGTATTCGGTCATGGTTACTATATTTTCTAGTGAGATATACATATTAATTTGTGTGAATAATACATAGTTGACAAAAAAAAAGTTATGTAAGCAATTTGCTGAAGAATTATTAAATTGAGATCTTAATAAGAATAAAAGAGTATAAAGAAAAAAAATAATAAAAGATTTCGAAGGAAATTCACAGGATGGAATAAAGAAGATCCACCAGATTTTAGATTATTGCGTAGAAAATAATCTTAAAGTTGTGGTTTGCATGCCTAATCATAACCTAATTAATGAATTTAATGATTATAAAACATATAATTCGGTCCATTTTTATGGAAAGGATCATTTTTGTCCAAAAGAGGGATTAGATAAGTATTCTCCAGGATGGAAGAGGAGTTTTTTCTCTTTATATCTTAGATTATAGTTTTAATAAAATTATCTTCACTTTAGCAAGGTGTATCTTTATTATTTTCCAGGGTTTTCTTGACATTTTTTCAATAAAAATTCCATAGAAGAAAGCAGATAAAAATCAAAACTATCTAATAATCTTCTAAACATTCAGTAATTTATTTAAAGTCCTAAGAGTACTGATTTATCATGGCCTCTTATTTCTTTAATATTGATTTAAATTATTGAATCAAGGGAACAATTCACAATAGTTACTTTAACCCAAATTCTAAGTATATCACTCCCAATATCGATTCCACCAAAGTCCCTTTTTCATGGTCAATGGTCTTCTTCGTGGTAACCTTGCTTTTCGTTGCTTGAAAGCGATACAATCGACAGGAATATAGACCCCATTTGTCGCAATATAACGCCAAATTCTCGTTTGATACCACTTTCTCTCGATTTTTTGTGAGTGTTCCCGTTTTCGAGAGAGAAGAATCCCACAGAGTCTGAACGATCGCTAAATCAAGAACAGCGTCTCCGATTAAGGCGAGAACCACTGCAGCATCTCCCGAACTTGCTAATTCTGCTAATTCTTCCTTGTTTAAAGGGCGATTTGTATCTGAACCGAAATGCTTATTGAGGTCTTCAAAAATGTTGCGAATGCTTTTTGTTGCCAAGGCGAACATTATCAACTCAGGGGTTGGGAATGTTAGGTGGAATAATTGTTCGAGCTTGGGGATGACAATCTTTTCAATTTTTTCCATTTGTTTTAATATGTAATCCAGTTCAGTTAAATACCCGGAGAGGGGAGCAGTTCTACCCTTCTGGTGGGCGGGTTGGCGTTCCTTTTCTCGTTTTTCTCGCTCGAGGTATTCTTTAAGTAACTTAGTTTTCTTTACTAGCCCTACCGCATTCCATTTGAGTTTATCTTGCATGATTTTCACTTAAAATTATGAATTTCATTTAGGTAAATATAATCAATCTCCCTAATAAATTATATAGTTTAATGATGTTTGGGCAAAGCGCGTGCTTTTCGAAGGAGTTGATCAAAAGGATATTTGATATTACGTGATCCGATCCATTCGGATGGAATAATAATCTACCTATATTCAATTCGCCAGATGAGCTACTATTACTAAGATAATACATTTTCAAATGTATTATTTCAAATCTTTTTTGTAAGTTAAAAAGAAATAATAAAGTTTGGATAGTGCATAGCGAAATTATATTATTTATATTATCGAATCAGCAAGCATAATGAGCCAATAATATCGTATGAAATAGGAAAAAAAGTCTTCAAGAGCTTCTAAAGCGAGCTCGATTATCTCTTGGAAAGCCATCCTGCTAACATCAGCTTATCTGATGAGATTTGCATCTTGGAAATGTTTTTTTTCGATAGCATCGATTTTTTTTATCACCGTTAATTATTATTTAATTAAACCCAAATGAGCTTTAAGAAAATCAAGTTGAGATCTTAATAAGAATAAAAGAGAATAAAGAAAAAAAATATAAGATTTCGAAGGAAATTCACAGGATGGAATAAATTATAAATTTAATCCACCAAATCTTCAAAAGCTTCAAGGGCTAACTCAATTTAAGAGCTTTGAGGGATTTCCTCAAATTATATCTCTTGGAAAGCCATTGCGTCTTGAAGATTGCCTTCTACTGTAATATCTCCGGCCATGTAAGCGCTTGTTGCATCAACTTCACCGAAGAGCATGCCCGCACCAACTTCTTGGGTTGCGGAGAATGTGAATGATGGATTTTCAACATCGCCATCGCCAAATTCGAGAGTGCCGTCATTGGCTTTGAGCCAAAATTTAGCCTCTTTATCGGTTATAATCATTTGAATAACGATATCCATGTCTTCTAACTCTTCTTTAAGGTCTTCATTTTCTTCAGCAATTTGCTTGAATAGTTCAAAAACTTTTAAAGAATCCGCGGGTTCAGCAGCAGCTGCGCCGGCGTCAAACTTTACTTTCATTTCTTTAATTAATGCTTCGTCAACCATTTTGATTTTCAACCTTCTTTTATAATTTTGTACTTATTTTGATTGTAAATACTATTATGTATAACCTATTACCATATAAAAAGATTTTATTTCTTTTTATATAATATGCATTATATTAGATGCATTGCTTTTTTAAATAACTATTTTTTTAGTCGGCTATAAAAATCTTTCAGAGCGAGAAACATGGGGAATGACTTGATGGAGTTAGAAACTTATAATTCAATTTTTCAACTGAATGTGATTAAACTTAAAACTCTTATTAAAATTAAGGAAAGTTGGATATTATAATTTTAATTAATCTGAATAGTGAGAATGGCGCCCACACCGGGATTTCCTCACGTTTGTGGAATTCACACACGCATTTGAACCCGGGTCGCAGGAGTGACAGTCCCGAATGCTGGACCGGACTACACTATGTGGGCAAAAGGTTTTTAAATATTAAAATGTATAAAAAGTGAAATACAGCCAAGTTTAAAAATTTTATTCTTGGGCATTTAGATGGCTTTATTACGGGTCTTTTTTCTTTTCTTCTTTTTTTCAACATAGGAGAAATTTAATGAAAAACATTACATTGGCGCACTTTGAATCATAAAAAGAGTAATTCTGCTACCTAAATAGCATATTATTACAAAAAATCTTTTTATTTTGGTTTCAAAAAATAAATTAGATTGATTATACCCCAGAAGAATGACTATTAGCTAATATTCATATCATATTTATTAGTAATAAAAATAATTAGTGTTAATGAAAAAGAAGATAATTTTCAATTTTTTGTATTCCTTTGACAATAATCAAAAAGTGAAAATATCCAAAGCATTAAAATTATTAGATCGTACCCCTTTTCCAAAGAGTAATCCTGATAATACGATTTACGCCATAAATGATGATACATTTATTAAATATCAAGATTCAGGAGATAGTGAAGATAATATTATCGGTTTTAAAAACCATAACGGTGAATTCATTCAATTCATCAGATTGTCTGAGGAAGAATGGCAGTTTGATATTCCAATTCAAAATTTACAGATCAAAAGTTGGACTGGAGTAAATTTATTGTTAAATGATATTTCAACTCAAATAGTAAAAAAAATTGTGAAAGCTTTTTTTGAGGAATCTGATTTAATAGGACTGATTAGAGAGAAATTTAATGCAGGAAAGGATCCTAAATATGATAACGATGATCAACTAGTAATCGATGAAAATTTCAAGGTATGGATCAATTCAAATTATAGATAAAGGATGTTTAATAACTAAATGGATTTATAACAAATCTTATTATAAAAAAAATCAGGATCTAATTTATGAGTAAAACAATACGACTTAAAACAGAATTATTACTAGAGGACCTTTTGTTTCCTTAAAATTCAAATAGCTCTTAGTTAAGAAAATCTACGACATCAATTCATTCTTTTTTCTTTTCTTCGAGAGCTTTTTTTGCAAATAATCGTTTCTTTAGCTTGACCATTGAATTATCTTCATCATATTCCAAGACATCGATCCTGGCCAATTCATGAACGGCTCTTAAAACCATGGCACCTGAAATTCCGGTAGTATTTTTGATCTCCTCTCTACTCATCTCAGCCTTATCACCGTGGAGTATGAGGAGAATTCTATAATGAGGTTGACCCTGCCATATTTCTCCGATGAGTAATTGAGTGATGGATAATAAAGCTTTTATTCGTTCAAAACTAAATTCAGAGTCTTCCTGATTTTGAGCGATTTTGGAAAATTTCTTTAATTCAATTTTTAGGTGTTTATATTCCTCCAATAACTTCAATTGTTCACCTGTTAATTGCCCAATTTTTTGATCTCTTTCTTGTTTTTCTTTCTCTAATTTCTCAGTTTCTTCTTCCAATTTCCGCTTTTCTTGTTCTAAATTCAATTTCTCGGATTCCAGCATCCTTGTTGCTTGTTCCAGTTGAGTTTTTTCTTCCTCTAAAAGATTTTTATCATTGCTTAGTAATTTTTTTTCTTTCTCTAATTCGATTAGTTCCGTTTTGGCTGCTTCTAAGACGTCAATGAAATTCTTGAAGTTCTCCTCAACAGATTTGAGAGTACTATCAATAATTTTTAAAGTGCTTTTTTCCATTAGATTCACAATATATATGATATATAATATTATTATAAATTTAATCCAAATTTAAAAGTAAGCAAGTGTAAATCACATTTAATATATTTAATTTTATAATCATGGAAAATTAAATTTTAAAAATGGATAAAGAAGATACTGAGTTTTTCAAGAAATTAATTGTTCTTATTATGCTTTTGGCACTTTCATTAGGATACTTGTACTTGACAAAATCTTCAAGTTACCAGAGATATGAAAGGGTTGATTTTCAGTCTTCTGGTTCAACTTTGTATGCTAATCTTTATTATCCCTCCAAAGACTTAAATTTTCAGGATAATCGTCCCTTAGTAATTTTTTGTCACGGAATTGGAAGTAAAAGGGATTTTGATTTAAGAATTCCAATCGAGTTAACTAGGCGAGGTTTTTATGTTGCCGCGTTAGATTATCAAGGTCACGGAGAAAGTGGAGGTAGTATTAACGATATTGATCTGGCAACAGATGTACCAGCGCTCGCTGAAGCTTGTTCAAAATTATTAGATAAATTAGAAACAATGCCATTTTATTCTAGTGTGAATATATCTCAAATTGGTCTAATTGGTCATTCCTTGGGAGGCATGGTGGTTTTAATGAATCAAGCTCTCGATCCTCGGTTTAATGTAACGGTGGCATGGGCACCTTTGGTAAATTTTGATCCCAATCAATTAGGAATTATAAGTCCAGAGTACACGGAGTATATTCCCGTAAATCTCATTAATGAGTCTAACACAAATAATCTTTTAATAATAATGCACGTCGATGACGAAGCATTAAGTTTTGAAGATCAAGCATTAAAAGCACAAAATTTAACGAACTGTGAGCTTATTTCCTTAAGTGGTTTTATACTTGGAAGTCCCCACCAAATTTTCTCGGATACTGCATTAATTGACTCAATAAATTGGTTTGAATTAAAATTTTTCAAATCGGAATTAATAAATGGACCAATTCACATATTATACCTTTTTAATTATGTTTCAATCCTTTTTACATTAGGTTTATTATTCACAATCATCCTATTGACGATTTCACATGCTGCTCAATCATTTAATATTAGAGCTGATACTAAAGTTGATGTCTCCAAGTTAGAGACTAAAGAAGCATCTAAATTCAAAAAAATTCGACAAGGAACAAAGATCGCTATATATACTATCGTTTTTATAATAAATTGGGAAGTTTTCGAACTACTTTTCGGAATTTCAGGAATTTTTCTTGCGTCTTTAAATATATCTCTCATCTATGCTTTCATTGCATATAGGATTTACTCAAAGAAACTCATTCGAGAAAACAGAAAATTTAATTTTGTTGGACTTCTTAAATCACAGATACAACCTAATAAGCTCATCTTTGGCATCTGTTGTAGCGCGTATTTTATTGGGGTTTACGTGCTCTTCTCATTTTCGTATCCATTTGCTTTCATGTGGCCTTCAAATGTCTTAGATATATTGTTAGCAGTAATTATCTTTCCAATATACTTTTCATTAGAAATCCTTTATCGAAAAGTTATTTATCCACAACTTTACTTTATGAAATCGGAAAGGAAGAAAAGTTATGTAATTATTGGGATCGCTACTTATGTTCAGATTAATTTGATTACACTAACTTCCACTTGGGCCTTTTTTCCTTCAGTCCTGTTTGCTTACTTGATTTTCTTAATCGTAATAATTCAAAATACTCTTATCTATGAGAAGACCACGTGTTTTACAACCGTAATCTTTAGTTCCTTCACCATCATACAACTAATGTTTGCGACCGTGATTTCAAATGCTTTTGGAATTGGGGCAGTATTGCATCTATTCGTAAATTTATAAAAATTAATATAAATTTTTAAAAACAAATCCGTATTACGATTAGCTATTATCATGGCTGTAAATGAATCTTCAGATAATAATTCTAAAAAGGGAAATCGTTTAATTCTTGGTATTTCTTTACCCGTATTTCTGATGGGGCTAGTATCTCTATTTACAGATATTTCTAGTGAATCTATTCAGAGCATATTACCCTTGTTTATATTAGAAGTTGGAGGAACTGGATTAATTTTAGGGTTGATTTCTGGAGTGACAACTGCCGTAGCCAATATATTAAAAGGAATTACTGGTTGGTGGAGCGATAAAATTAATAAACGTAAGCCTTTTATATTATCAGGCTATGCATTATCAAATCTCTCTAAACCCCTCATAGGATTTAGCCCAACATGGGAATTTGTGCTTGCTTTAAAAGCTACTGATCGCGTGGGAAAAGGTTTAAGGACTTCTTCGAGAGATACACTAATATCTTATTATTCAACAGAAAAAGGGAAAGCATTTGGGCTTCATAGAGCCATGGATACACTCGGTGCCGTCTTAGGGTCCTTGCTAGCATTTTTATTATTATTCCTTGCTTGGACATATCAACAAATTATTCTCTTTACGATTGTACCAGGAGTTATCGCAATAATACTACTCATACCTATTAAAGACGTTTCCCCTAATCAAATAGCTGAGAAATTAGGAGTACTAAAAGAAAAAGTGAAAATGGAAAAATTGGATAAAAATTTCATAAAACTCATAGTAATCCTCGGAGTCATTGAATTTGCAAGCTTAGATGTTGCATTTCTTATTGTTAGAGCTGCAGATTATGTTCCCTTAGATTTGATATATTTGATACCTGTCTTATACATGATTCTTAATATAGTTTATACGATTTTTTCACCTATTAATGGTTCTCTTTCTGATAAGGTAGGTCGCAAACCAATGATTCTTATCGGGTTATCAATCCTGCTTCTCTCATGCATTTTCCTCTCATTTCCTGTAGTGGTTTCAGCATTTTCTTTAGTGTTCATAATTATTATTTTCATAATGCATGGGTTTTATTTATCTTCCGTAGATCCCATTTCTCGAGCGTATATTGCTGATTTAGCAGGAAAAGATAAACGAGGTAGAGCTTATGGATATTATTATTTCTCAGTCGGTTTTATAAGCATGGTGGAAGCACTTATTTTTGGGTGGATATATGATGTGTTCTCTGTCGAATGGGCCTTTGGGTACATTTCAATAATGTTGATAATTTGTATTGTAGTCTTTGCAATTACTGACTTTTCTAAAATAATTGAAGGTAAGTAATAAATAAGTAAAGAAGAAAATTATTTTTTTTGCTCTAAACTCCATAAGTGAGCTAAATTGAGGATGACTTCAGTAGCTTTTTGCATTCCTAGTGTTGGAATAAGCTCCTTTCTCGAATGAAATAGAGAGCCTCCACCAAATATGTTGGGAGTTGGAATCCCCATTTCGCTCAATCTAGCACCATCAGTTCCTCCACGTATGGCAGGAGAGTCAACTTCTAATCCTGATTCCTCTATGGCTTTCTTCGCAATTTCGATAACATGTTTATCTTTTTCTAAATAGAATAACATGTTCTTGTATTGATGTAAAAGATCCAATTCGATTTTTAATCCAGGATAACGAACTTCAAATGTATCTTTTAGTGATTTAACATAATCGATTCTTCTTTTATTTTTTTCTGAATCGTGATCTCTTATCAGAAGTTTTGCAGTTGCTCCCTCTTCATTTCCTTTTAAATCAGATAAATGAAAAAAGCCTTCACGTTCTTCAGTATGTTCAGGACTTTCTGATTCTGGGATATTACTGAAAAATCTACTTGCTATATGAATAGCATTTATCATCTTGTTTTTAGCGTGTCCCGGGTGAACACTCAGTCCAATAAACCTGAAAGTAGCCTTCCAAGCATCAAAACATTCATATTCTAATTCACCCATTTTTCCTCCATCTAATGTATAACATGCTTCAGGCAGTCGACTTTTAGTGATGTTGTCAGTTCCCTTACCTATTTCTTCATCAGGAGTAAAGCAAATTGTAATTGGTCCGTGTTTAAATTCTGGGTATTTCTGCCATATTTTACATGCTGTCATGATTTCAGCAATACCAGCTTTATCATCAGCACCTAATAGGGTATCGCCAGACGAGGTTATGATATCAAGTCCGATATATTCCTCCAATTCAGGGGCATCTTCTAATGTAATATATAGATCTTCAACATTTGGAAGTTTAATAGGTCCTCCTTGATAATTTTTGTGCATAATTGGCTTTACATCTTCTCCACTTACTGCATTAGAAGTATCTAAATGAGCAATTAATCCAATAGGTTGTGCTTTTTCAAACTCCATTGATGGAGGTAGATCTGCATACACATAACCAAATTTATCAAGAATTATATTTTCTAAATCTAGTTCCTTTAATTCCTCAACTAATATCTTCGCTAATTCAAGTTGGTTCGAACTTGAGGGTTTGGTTGATGATTCCTCATCTGAAGTGGTCCAAACTTTGACATATCTTAAAAATCGTTCTAAAACGTCATTTAATATATAATCTTGAACTTCGACTGATAAATTCATATTCTTTACAAATTAATCTTATATTTTAAATTTCAACATTATTATCTTACGCGTAAATAAAAAAAAAGAAGAAGTATAATTTTTACCAAATTTCAAATTTTTGATCCAATTTTAATCCATATACCACTAAATAAGGGAGAATTAAATCCCAAAGACTAATTTCTGCATTAATGATAATAACACCAATTACTACGGCATTCCAACCACTGATAGAAGGTAATCCAATGAATTCAAGGGTTGTAAAATCCAAAAAACTCGAAAATAGGGTTAGAAATAACCATGCATTAAATATTATCATTATTATTACTCTTAATATGATACCTAATAATCCCGTTAATATGTATGAGGTCAATTTTTTATATTTTTGACTATTTCGAAGCCCAGGTTCGGTTTTATAAAGTTTTAATAGCATAATAGGGACGATAATTAGGGATAGCGTCGCAGAAAGTTTCATTAAGGGCCCTATTGGGGCAAATGGATCAAATGGGAAAAGTGCTAAAGTACCAATGAGGCAACATAATAATCCCGATTTAGGTCCAAAGATCAAGAAACATGTGATCCATAAGATTGATACCGGATCAATTAGTGCAATACCCCAACCAGGAACTCTAGGTACGATTGGTGTCAGAAATGCTGAAAGAACAAGAGACAGGGCACCAAACAATGCAGCACCAGTAATTTCGAGAGTTAAACGTGTTCTTTTTGACATTGACGATTCTATTTCCTTTTCTCTATGTAATTCGTTTTCCATTTTAATCTCAAATTTCTTTTTAATAATATTATGTTATAAAATTTAATTCTATTTTTAACTATTTGGGTAGATCAGAATATATAATTTTAAAGTTCAAAAAGTAATTATTGCAGAAATTGTGATACTTTAGAGGTCCTTTAAAGATTGATGAGCACCAGATTATTAAAAATAATTCTAAAATTAAAGTTCTAACTTATAATGAGATTATATTCAATGATCTCACTTACTCAAAAAAGGGTAATTATTTTTCTGAATCAATTTTTAGAATTTTTTTTTCGGTTGCATCCAACTCTAACCAATCACTAATGATTTTTAGTTGTTTCCTTGAAGTGTTAGATAATACTCTTAGAAAAGGGAGAAAATCTTGGATTGCTTCAATTTCTGATATTTCATATCTTTTTTTAATCTTTTCTACGACTAAACGTTCATTAGCAGTTAATGAAAACCTTCCCGTTGATCTATATCTTGGAAATGAGACTTTTTGAAAGCCTTGATTATCTTTTTTAGATTTGCGAGATAATGCTACTCCCCCCGCAAAAAGGTCATAGAAATATGGTAAAGTGGACCAATATTGGGTTTTCTGGATTCTACCAAATATTTGATCAGCAATAGATAAATTAT
>DAOUVJ010000174.1 GCA_030667705.1 Promethearchaeota archaeon
ACTCAAATATTTTAATTAAAAAATATTGAGCTATCCTCCATCAAGGATTATTTATTAATAATAATCCTTCTATAAATATAAGCGTTCAAATAATTACTTTCTATAACTTTTACTTCAAACACTAAATCATTTGTGTAAACCCTTGGATCAACGGCATCTGGGTGACCTCTCCATCGCTTTCTCACTACTTCAACCCCTTCATCTGTCAATTCAATAATTATCAATATACCTTTAGGCTTCATAACGCGCTGAAACTCGCTTAGTGCGAGCTTTTTATTACCTATATGATGGAATGTAGCATAGAGGAAAATAGCGTCAAAAGAAGCATCGTCAAAAGGCATTTTTTCAGCGTTAAAAGGTTTAAATGTAATCATATCCTCAACATTTACTTTCTTAGCAGGTGTTTTCCAATCGCCCCAGTTAACTCCCTCAGGTTCTCCAGTAAGAACATAATAACCGTGAAGGGCAAGTAATATTGCCATGTGACCTCTCCCCGTTCCAACATCTAAAACTTTTGAATTTTTTACTAATTTTAGTTTAGATACAACAGAACTCAAAAAATCCACATCCCGACTAAATTCTTCTCCTAAAATAACTTTAACTTTACTAAAATCCATTTTTTCACCAACAATGATGTTTTAAGTTTTCTGGCAAATTTCTGGAATTTATTCCAGTGAACTTATTATTTCTGCTGCCCACTCCTTTGCTCTTTTTACTTCTCCATCAGGATCATTTGTTAAAGGATCAGTAAAAGTGTTTTCTCCTACAATATTAGCGTTCGGTATCTCTTTCTTAAGTCTTTGCATCGCTTTAATTCCATTACCTGCTGCACAATTCCAAATTGCGAGAGGTTTACTTGATAAATCATGCAATTTTAGATAACTTCTAATAGGGGGAGTCAAAGTCCACGCCCAAACAGGTGTTCCAAGAAAAATTAAATCATAATCATTTGGATCATGTTGTAAAGGCTCTAGTTTTGGTTTTTGTTTCATCTTAGCATGCATTCCGCCCCAAAAAAAACGAGTTCCACTCTCAGAATTCAAATCTTTTATAGGTTTTAGTCGTTCAATATCAGCGCCCGTTTGTTCCTTTATTGCGTCAGCAATAAGATGGGTATTACCAGTAAGGGAATAATAAACAATTAAAAATTTATTTACCATTATAATTCTTTTAGAGTATAACGCCTTTATAAAACCTTTTTAATATTTTTTTTTCTTATTATGTTCAACTCACGATAACTGATTGAAGCGTTTGTTATCAAAAAATATTTAAATCAATAATCCTATTGAATTACTAATGATCTCAAGTAACATTGCTCCCAACAATACTCTAAAGGATAAATTTTCTTTAGATAGTTTGCTTGCAGTGTTATTATTATTGTTATGAATGAGACAAGTCCACTTCGTCTTTTTCTTTATTTTTTTGCCTGGGCTTGTCTGTTTTATGCGAAAATTTAATTGAAAGAGATTTAAGTGTGAAATTGTCTTATTTAAGATTTAATTAGAATAAAAAGTTGAAAGTTATGTATGACGCAAGAAATATTGAAAAAAAGTGGCAAGATCGATGGGAAGCTTCAAAAATATTTGAAGCCAATCCTGATACTAAAAAAGAGAAGAAATTCATGACAATACCGTATCCTTATGCTTCAGGACCTACACATATCGGTCATGGAAGGAGTGATGTAAATGGGGACGTATTTGCCAGGTATTATAGAGCAAAAGGATATAATGTATTACTTCCAATGGCATTTCATATAACAGGAACTCCCGTGTTGGCAATTTCATCTTCAATCGAGAGGAATGATGACAAGATGTTAGAAAGAATGCGTAGTTATGTATCTCTTCATACATCTAATAAACAAAAAGTAGAAAAAGTTGTAAAAAGTTTTACTGATCCATGGAATGTAGTCAAATACTTTTCAGAAACAATAAAAATTGACTTAAAATCAATTGGAATGAGTATCGATTGGAGACGAGAATTTACAACTGGAGATATATTGTATAATAAGTTCATAGAATGGCAATTCCAAAAAATGAAAAATGAGGGCTATATTGAGAAGGGAAGTTACCCCATTTTATTTTGTCCCCGATGTAATAATGCTGTAGGTGAAGATGATATAGCTAATGGAGATGAATTGGATTTAAACATTAATGAATTCACCTGTATTAAATTTCCTTTTGAAGATGGATTTTTAGTCCCATCAACATTAAGACCAGAAACAATCTTTGGCGCTACTAATCTTTGGATTAATCCTAAAGGAATATATGTATATGCTTTAGTAAATGGGGAAAAATGGATTATTTCAGATGAAGCGACATCGCTTCTAAGAACTCAAGGTAAAAATATTGAGATTCTTGAAAAATTTGATGGAAAAAACCTCATCGGTAAGAAAGTTAAGGCCATTCATAACAATACTGAACTCCCTATTTTACCTGGGGCATTTGTAGATACATCCACAGCTACTGGTGTTGTTTATTCCGTACCAGGACACGCTCCTTATGATTATATTGCCTTAATTGACTTGCAGAAAAATGATAAACTTCTCAATCAATTTCATCTTAGCAAGAATGAAATCAGCGAAATTCAACCTATTAATATAATTGAATTAAAAGGATTCGATGATTTTCCTGCAAAAATTTATTGTGAGAAATTTGAAGTACAATCACAACATGATAAAGAGAAGTTAGATAAAGCTACAGCCGCTAACTATAAAAATGAATTCTATACCGGATTCTTAAATGAGAAATGTGGAAAATATAATCAAAAACCAGTTCAAGAAGCAGTAAAGCTCGTGATTAATGATTTAATTCGGGATGGGCAAGCTGCTAAAATTTACATTCCAATAACTCGAGGCTTAAAATGTCGATGTGGAGAAAAAATTTTCGTAACAATACTTCAGGATCAATGGTTTCTAAATTTCAACGCGACAGGTTGGAAAATGAAAGCTTTAGAATGCTTAAATAGATTAGAAATAATACCAAAAAAATACCGTCAAAATTTCGTGAATGTATTTCATTGGTTAGAAAAAAGACCCTGTGCAAGAAAACGGGGATTAGGTACAAAATTACCATTTGATAAAAATTGGATCATTGAATCATTGAGTGACTCAACTATTTACATGAGTTTCTACACCATCATACATATCATAAATAGGAATAAAATTGGAGCTGATCAGTTGATTCCAGAAGTTTTTGATTTTGTCTTTTTGGAAATGGGGGATGTAATTCGGGTATCGCAATTGTCTCAGATTCCCAATAACGTGTTAAACGAGATGCGAGAAGAATTTTCATACTGGTATCCTGTTGATCATAGACATACAGCAATAATGCACATCTCTAATCACTTGAGTTTTTATATCTTTCATCACGCGGGTATTTTTCCTGAAAAATATTGGCCAAGAATGATAACATTGATAGAACCTCTCATAGTTGAAGGTCAAAAAATGGGAAAATCAAAAGGAAATCTAATTTCATTAGCAGAAATTCGAGAAAAATATTCTACAGATTTATTCCGCTTTTATATATCACATGGAGCAGATCTTGGGGTTAGCATGGATTGGAGAGAGAAAAAAATCCAATCTGTTTCGAGTCATATTGACAAGTTTTATAGTTTTGTTAAAGATAACATAACAAAATCGAAAGAAATTGATCTAAAAATTGAAGATATTGAATCGGATTATTCTAAATTAATTCTCTCGAAAATTGTTAAAAATTTCATTAAAGCAGCAAACGCTCTAGATGTATTTAATCTACGGAAGTACCTTCAAATCGGATTTTATGAGACATTTAATTTGATCCAAGAATTTAAGAAGGATGCAGAAGATGAATCTGAATTTATTGTTGTACTTAGTATCCTCATACCTGATTGGCTAAGATTATTATCCTTAACTATTCCTCATGTGTGTGAAGAACTATGGGAATATGCTGAGATGGAAGGATTTGTGTCAAATGCTCTATGGGGTGATTTTAATGAAAAATATATCGATCAAGATATCGAAAATGAATACGATTATATATCAAATATAATAGAGGACATTCTAAACATAAAAAAAATTGCTAAAACACAAAAGAATGATAAAATTTTCATTTATACAACTCCACAATGGAAATTTGATGCATTAAAAATCATTTATTCAAAAAACGGGGATTTTAATTTAATATTGACCGAACTTAAGAAAAATAATAATATGATGAAAAATAAACAACTGATACCATTTGTGAAAAATCAAATCAAAAATAGAGTTTGGGAAACAATCCTACCCAAGATTAATGAGAGTGCTCTCCTTTCAAAATTTAACCCTTATATGGAAAAAAAAATTTACCATTCCATTATTATTGATTCTGAACATGATCCCGCTAATAAATCAACGAAAGCAACTCCGTTCAAACCAGCAATATATATTGGAAATTAATAGGAAACAATGAAATATCATAAAATATTTAACCATTTAAATTTTAGTGCTTTAACGTTATTGGTAGAGTAAAGTAAAATGTTGATCCTTGTTTTTTCCCTTCCGATTCTAACCAGATTTCTCCCCCGTGGAGTTCTACAATCTTTTTTGAGATAAATAAGCCTAATCCCGTTCCTTCAGAAATAACTTGCAAGTTTTGACCGTATCGTTCAATTTTACCAAACTGCTTAAAAACCATCTGCATTTCTTCTTTTGTGAAACCAATTCCGTTATCCTTTATCGAAGTTAATATTATGTTGTTTTTAATATTAGAATTGATTTTAATTTTCCCATTCGGTGGAGTATATTTAATAGCGTTGTTTAAAAGGTTACTTACAACTTTATGAATTTGCTCTTGTTCAAAATTTGTTATAAGGTTTGGTTCTACATTTAATTCTACTTGGTGTTTTCTTAAATCAGCAAAACCTTGAACTTCTTTTACACAAATATTAATTAGGTTAGAAAGGTTGCCACTTTTTAATTTAATCTTTGTGTATCCTGATTCTAATTCTGCTGCTTTTAAAATATCTCCTATAAGTTCTTGCAATCTATTTGCTCCATTCTTGATTTCTATTATCTTTGATATTGATTCGTTATCTAATTTACTTCTATGAAAATTTAGTAATAGATCTGAAAATCCTTTAATAGATACGAGAGGCGTCTTTAACTCATGAGACGTTCTTATAAACAATTCAGATTTTAATCTGCTAAGATTTATTAGTTCTTCTTCGGCTTCTTTCTTTTCAGTAATATCAATTATAGTTATTAATTCTGCAGGTTCCCCTTGAAAAAAGATATTTTTGGAAAATTGGTCTATCCATTTTACCTTTCTATTTTTCGTAAAAACCCTATAAGAATAGTAGTTTTTTATACCTAGAACGCCTTCTCTTAATTTTCGTCTATGCGCTCTTAATTCTTCTAAGTCTTCTGGATGAACTAATCTAGTAATATCTTCTTTTGTCCATCCTTCAATATCTTTAGGTGATAACTCAAAAATATCTAATAATGCCGAGTTTACATATTTAAGTATTCCATCTTGTATTATCACTATACCCATAAATGCTTGTTCAGCGATTGTTCTAAACTTTTCCTCAGATTCTTTCAGATTTTTCTCTGCTTGTTTAATATCAGTTATATCTCTTGCTATAACCAAGAGCTTTCTCTTTTCTAATTCAACGCTAAAGAACTTTGCTGTGATCTGAAACCACAAATAGTGGCCTTTTTGATGTTTGAACCTAATTTGACCTTTATAACTCCCCTCTTCAACCCCCTTCTTAACGATGTTAATCATGGGAATTAAATCATCCTTATGAGCAATATTATTTTTAAACGAGGTATTTAAGAACTTCTTCGCAGGATATCCCAAAACTCTAGAATGGCTCTCAGCGTTTATATATATCATTCTCAATTTCTCGTCATAGAGAGAAATTAAATCATCAGAATTTTCCGAAAGTATTCTATATTTTTCCTCTGATTCTTTTAATTTTATTTCTACACTTTCTAATATGGCTTGTTGTACCAACTGGTTTTGTTTCTCATTCTTTTTGGAAGTATCATTTTTAAGAATTTTTTTGTTAACCGAAGAGATAGCAGTAAAATATTGAACAATCGTATCAGGAGTTACAAGTTCAAAAGAAATGTTATAAGAATTTCCATTATCTACGATTGGATTACCATTGTTTGCGGATAAGCTAAATTTACTGTTATTTAAAGCACACTCATGCATCACTTTTAAAATCTGAGTATTATTTTTATATATTTCTGAAGCTTTCCTTCCAATATAATCTTTAATTTTTCCGCAGCAAATTATAGAACTCTGTTCGTTGTTATTTACAAGCGTTAATGAATTATTCATTTTTTTCCAAAGTAAAGCGGGTAGGGTAATGCTCTTTAATAGTAACGAAAATTGATTCTCACTATCTTCAAGATTTGATTTAAAGTTCATTGCATCCCCTAATAATAAAAAATTGAATTATATAAGAAATAAAGTAAATTGGTAATTTAA
>DAOUVJ010000164.1 GCA_030667705.1 Promethearchaeota archaeon
TCACGTCACCAATCTCGAATACTAATTGCTCTTTTTCAAAATTTAACATGATACATTCTTGTTTTTAATTATGGATATTAGAAAGAAAGATACATTATTATTAATTAATTTTTATCTACTTTTCCAGACAATTCATTCTTTGGTGATTTGAACTTCTTACTAATTAATGTACCGATATAAATTATGCTAATGATGAATTCTGGAATCCATTTATGAAGCAACAAGATAATAATTGCGGCTATAAAAGAACTTGCTGCGCTAATAGACACGTGAATGCTTTCCCAAGGATATCCCACATAATATAGATAAATCTGGATTATCATTCGTATTATATTAACAACGTAAAATATAGCTGCAGACATGATAAGTGACTTCGTTTTACGCCATACTATATCCTTCTTTGTTCTGTCATCCATTGAATGAGGAATAAAAATCAGCAGCCCGGCGAATACCGTAATTGCTTGAACTCCTGTACAAAACGTTTCAAAATATATACTAGATTGACCAGGAACCCCAAAATTCCAATGATGTGTTCCAATTGGCAAATAATTTGCAGTAGCTCCCATATTGAAAAATAAATTAAGAAAATATACGGTTTGTTTAATGACGAGTTCATGAAGCCAATAATTTGCTTCAATATCAAAGAATAGATATATCAAATATGCTGATAGGGGTGTTCCAATTACAAATAATACTAATGAAAAATTTGAAAAAACAAATTTCTTGTTCTCAAATTCTATTACAGGACGGCTAAAACTCTGTTCATTGCTAGTATCACTGTATTCCCGACTATCTTTTTCAAATTTATCAACTATAATGAAATTTAAAAGTACCAATAATGGAATCATCACAACTCCAAAATTATCTCGGCTTAAGGATTCCATCAGAGGAATTGTGAATCCAATGGAATAGGCAAAAGTAAAGTTTAATCCACTAATTAATAACATGTTGAGACTCTTCCGAGACATTAGTTTATTATGAGTAAATTTTAATAAAATTAGCTCTTGCAATAACAAGGAAACAATCGAAAGTGTAGAAAAAAGTAAGATCAAACTAACTTCATTAAAAGGGGTAAACCGTCCAAAGAAAAATACACAAACTAATAAAATTGATAAAATTACGCTGATGAAATACTTATTTCTTAACAAAGATTTGATGTTAATCACCGTACTCATTTTGTAAAAATTGAAATGGTTAAAATATATTAAGGTTTTCTACTAATTCAAAAAAGGGAATTCATACAATCATTATTATAGGTTTATCCAATATTTATAAATAACTACAATTCTAAACTACATTAAATATTCAAAATTCTATTTTAAATAAAACCTAATCATTTCAGAAAAATTTTATAGAAAGAAAGATAAATTTTTTTTTTGATATTAAATTCTCATAAATTAGAATATAAAATTATAATATTATATGTGAGGGAATATAAATGTCTGAGGAAAATCAAAACAATAATAAATCCGAAGAAAAAGAAGATATTACAGAAAAAGAAGATATTACAGAAAAAGAAGAAGAAAAAGCAAGATTTACTTTCAAATGTACACAATGTCAACACTGCTGCCAAGAAAGAGGTCCAATTCCAATTACTTTTTGGGATTTAGAAATGTGGGCACGTAATGGTGTTGTTGCGAATTTCATGCCCTATCTTGATATTTATAATAAACCCGATGGTGGTCTGGATTTGGTTTTAAAACCACTACCTCCGTCTCCAAAAGAAGGGGAAGAAGCACCTAAAAAGGATCCTTTTGAAAGCATTCCAATTGAAGACCTATTAACTGTAAAGTGTCCTCTATACAACGAAGAAAATAAGAAATGTTTGGTCTATGATAATCGACCACTCTCCTGCCGTGTTTATCCATTAGAGTTTGATGGTAAAAACTTTACTATCGTAGATGTTGATTGCCCCGGATTAGGTGAAGAAGGCATGTCAAAGGAAGAACTTAAAGAAATGCGTGATACTGCTAAAACCATGTACTATGAATTGACTAGAATGAGAATTGCGTTACCTGTTTTAAGTCAGATGATTTCTCAAAAAGTCATGATGGACTTGATGCGGCAAAACATGGAAGCAATGAGTAAAATGAACGATGATGATCGATCTAAATTAGATGAGATATTTAAAAAGAACAAGGACACTCCTGAACCTTAAAAGATTTTATTATTATTTTTATTTTAAAATAAAGAAACGGTTAGTCACACAGAACCCCCGCCTGCCATCCACGGTTTCAATTTCTACATCTTAATTAGCGTTTTTTCAATATCCAGTATAATTATTACGTTAAAACGCAAGAAGAAATACAAATAAATCTATTTTTTTTTTCCATCAATAATTTTTAATCAAAGACTTTATCACCAAATTATAATAGTGAATCATGTAATACAATTAGTGATATGGATCAAATAACAGTTAATAATTCAGAAATTAAGTTAAAGCAAGGAGATATCACTGATATGGAAGTTGATGCTATAGTGAATGCCGCTAACGCTCAATTAATTCTAGGGAGTGGTGTTGCTGGGGCAATCAGAATAAAAGGGGGTCCAAAAATTCAAGAAGAATGCAATCAAATTGGAGGAACTTTTGTGGGTGGAGCAGTCATTACTAATGGCGGGGATTTGAAAGCAAAACACGTAATACATGCTATAGGACCGCGATTAGGAGAGGGGGATGAAGATCAAAAACTAAAAAATGCTACATTAAATAGTCTTAAATTGATGGATGAGCATGGTTTATCTTCAATTGCTTTTCCAGCAATCTCCACGGGAGTTTTTGGCTATCCAATTGATAAATGTGCAAAAATAATGATTTCTACTACTAAAGAATATTTGAAAAACGATACCCAGATTAAAGAAGTTATTTTTTGTTTGTATACATCAACTGATTTCGAAATATTTGATAAATTTTTAAATTAATTTCCATTTTCGCATGTTAAAGTATTCAAAATTTTCATTTAAAAGTTAATTTGCTTACCTTTTTTTTCAGTGCAAAATTAATTAATTAGAATTAAATTTGGTTAAGATTATCATTATCAAATGTGCGAGATTAACATGAAAAATAAAGAATATCTTTTTGTTAGGTTTTTCGATGATATAAGAGTTAATGATGTAGCGTTAGTGGGTGGAAAAAATGCGTCACTTGGCGAATTACTAAGTTTTGGGATTCCAGTGCCACTTGGATTTGCGGTTACTGCTAAAGCATACGATTATATCTTAGAAACTAATTATTTCAGGATTAAGCAAGAAGAAATTACCTTAAAAGAGTATATCAATCGTGAAATCAATAAAATTTCTAAAGAATTGAAAAATGAAGACATTAAATCTATTCAAGAAGTAGATAAAATTTGTGCAGATATCAGATACGGGATTGAATCGGCATCCATTCCTGATAGTGTAGCAGATGAGATTTTAGATGCTTATCATAAATTATTAGAGAGAATTGGAAATGAAACAACATTTGCAATTAGAAGTTCTGCGACAGCTGAAGATTTACCGGATGCTTCCTTTGCAGGACAGCAAGATACTCATCTAAATATTTCTGGAGATGAACAAATTTTAGAGTATATTCTTAAAGACATGGCTTCAGTATTTACCACAAGGGCAACAATGTATCGGGAAAGGGCTGGATTTGATCATTTTGCTGTCAAATTGAGCGTGGGAGTTCAAGAAATTGCTGGAGGATTAGAAGGTGTTAAAGCCTCTGGTGTCATGTTTACTGAAGATCCTGATTCAGGTAATCCAAATGTTGTAGTAATAAGAGCAACTTGGGGTCTGGGAGAGTTAATCGTTCAAGGTGTTGAAAAAGGTGATGAATTTATCGTTTTTAAATATGCACCGACATTAAGAATTATTAATCGAAGCTTGGTAAAGAAAGAAAAGAAAATGATATTTGATAGGAATAAAGGGGGGACAATTACCACACTTGTTGATGAAAAAGAACAACGAAAATTTTGTTTAACTGATAAACAAGTCTTAATCTTAGCTGAATATGCTAAAAAAATTCGAGAACATTATGGTTGTCCAATGGATATCGAATGGGCTTTAGGAAATGATGATAAAATCTACATCGTCCAAGCACGACCAGAAACGGTACATTCTCAAAAAGGTGATACTGAAGAGATTTTCTATCTTTTAGAAGATCCTAAAGATTTAATCGAGAATGGTTATTTAATTGAAAACTCAGGAACAGCGATAGGACGGCGTATTGGATATGGAAAAGTTAAAGTCATTGAATCAATTAACGATGCTTATCTTTTAGAAGAAGGAGATCTCCTTGTAACTGAAGAAACAAATCCAGATTGGACATCTTATATGGAAAATTTAGGTGGAGTCATAACTGAACGAGGTGGTCCAACATGTCATGCAGCTATAGTATCTAGAGAACTAAATATTGCCTCAATAGTAGGAGCCGATGATATTGTTGAGATAATAAAGGAAAAACAAAGGCAACAAGACTTAGATCATGTGACCATCGATTGTAGTACGGGAGAATCGAGAATATGGATGAAGGAAGTAGAATACGATTTTGATACGATTGAATTTGCCCAATTGCCTAGAACTAAAACCAAAGTATTGGTTAATCTAGGCATTCCCCGGGGAGCGTTAAGTTCTGGTAAGTACCCCGATGGTACTGGATTAGCGCGATTAGAATTTATCATTAATGATGAAATTCAAATTCATCCCAACGCTTTAATTGATTATGACGCATTATTAATGCGGTATGATATCCTGCTGGAACATCGCAAGCGGATTGAATCAATAAAAAAAAGTGATTTATATCATAAAGATCCATTTAACGTTGAAATTAAACGTCTTAAAAATACAATTGATAAAATTGGCGAACTAACTGTTGGATTTGATGATAAAGAGGAATTTTATGTCGAAAAACTTGCTGAAGGGATTGCTACAATTGCAGCAGGTGTTTGGAAAGAATTACCGGATGGAAATATTGCTCCGTGCGTTGTACGCTTATCAGATTTCAAAACTAATGAATATAGGAACCTTCTTGGAGGTTGGATTTACGAAAGCGATGAAAATAATCCCATGCTAGGCTTTCGAGGTGCTTCTCGTTACGTATCCAATGATTTCCAAAATGCTTTTATATTAGAACTACGAGCAATCGCCAAAGCTCGAGAATGGGGTCTTACTAACATAATACCGATGATACCTTTTTGTCGTACACCCGAGGAAGCTCAAAAGATTGAAGAAATAATGAAAAGTCAAGGCATCATAAGAGGTGAAAATGGACTACAAATATATTGCATGGCTGAAATCCCATCCAATATATTCCTAGCAGATATTTTTAGTAAATACTTTGATGGTTTTAGCATTGGTTCCAATGATTTAACTCAATTAATTTATGGAGTGGGAAGGGATAATGAAAAACTTATACCACTTGCACACCAATATAAGTATATTACCAATAGTGAAGCATTACGTAGAGCAATTAGTCATTTAATTAAGACAGCTCATGATTTAGGTAAAAAAGTTGGAATTTGCGGACAAGCTCCAAGTGATGATCCTGAATTCTTAAGATTTTTAGTAAGAGAGGGAATAGATTCGATTTCTCTTAATTTTGATACATATGCGCGGGGAAGAATTAATACGTGGCGCACGGAAATCATTGAAGCAAAATTAACTACAGAAAACAAAACAAAAACGTATGAATTTCTTGATAAATGTGATAAACTAATTGATAAAATCCGTGTACCGCGAGGAAAACTTAGGAACATGTTAAGAAAGCAAAGAAAAAAAGTTTCTCCCAAACTAAAAGACGTGACAGAAAAATTTGATGAAGTTTTTAAAAAGGTTAATACCATGTCTCATGACTTCATAATAGAACTTAACAGGGAAACATCCACAGATTTCAATTCCCTCTTCCAAGTATATCACTCAAAAATAAAAGAACTTGAAGAACTATTACCCAAACTTATAAAACAAATTAGAGAATTCGGAATCTTCTAAATAATCCTCGGATATTATTTAAATTAATATTCGACATGAAAGAAAGATAAAATTAACGATAATCTAATCCTTAATATTTTCTAATATTGACATTATTCGATATATAGTTGTTCTCGAGTGAAAAGGAATATTAGCATCCATGGTAAGGTCATCTACTAAATATATAACGTTAGCGGCAATGACTGCGTCAGTCGCATCCTCATCCTCCCGTGAAAGTTCATCAATAGCTTTTTGGGCAACACGCTTAATATTTCGTGGTACGGCACGGTCTTGAATCATTGCCGACAATAAAATTGAAACATTTTCGAAAGCTTCTTTGGCTTCATCGGGAGTAGGCACTTTAAAAACACCTATTAATTAATAGTATTAAAAAGAATTAATTTCAAATTAGTAAATTTTTCTTAGATTTAATATTTTTTGAAGAGGTAAGTATTTTTAATTATTTAATCTTAAAAGATTTAATTTAAATTTCTAATGAATTTGAATTTGATTTGCTTCTGCCATTATCTCTGATATTTTATTCCTTTTTATAAAAATACGAATACCAAGAATGATTAAAATTAATCCTGCTACAGCGATGGCTACAGTTATAAATCCATAATGAATCCACCAATTTCCCCAATATTCTTCTGGACTTAATGGAATATAAAATCCAATTGGTCCTGCATAATTAAATAAAATTGAGGCGATGGTATTTCCTATTAACAAATACCCTCCAAAGATTATTAAAATGACACCATGAATTTTTTTATTCAAGATTCATCCTTTTTTATTTTTACTTGTATCGATTTAGAAAATTTAGTATAACCTTCGAAACGAGATCTGTCTCTGAGATAAAAGTTCGCTCCTTTTTATTCTTTCAAAAAAAAAATTTGATTTAACTATAAAACTGTTATTTACAAATAAAAATCTTCGTGAAAGCAGAGTTTCACGAAGTTAAGCAATTATTAGATGCTCCTTTTTTGAAATGCCCATATATAAAAACCAA
>DAOUVJ010000184.1 GCA_030667705.1 Promethearchaeota archaeon
CGGAAAAGTTCAAGTTAGTTTTACTCTTCCTGTAAATGACGGAGAAAAAGCTACTTTTTCTGCATTAAAAATAGCTAAGAAGATGGGATTAGAAAATCCTTCAGTTGTTTATAAAGTATCTCTAGATAAGGATTTTACATATTTTGTGTTATATGGGAGCTTTAAACATTCGATTGACTATACAGAAATAAAAGTGGAATCCTTAGACATTGAAGCACTGACTATGGAAGAAATTAATGACTATATTAAAACAAAAATAAAACGAAAATTAGTTGTTATTGGCGCTACGACTGGAACAGATGCTCATACGGTAGGAATCGATGCAATCATGAACATGAAAGGGTTTGCTGGTCATTACGGACTTGAAAGATATGACATGATCGAAGCTCATAATTTAGGAAGTCAAGTTTCCAATGAAGAATTCATAAAAAGAGCGATAGAGCTAAGAGCTGATGTTCTTTTAGTTTCACAAACAGTAACTCAAAAAGATATCCACGTTAGAAATTTAACCAATTTAGTTGACTTACTAGAAGCAGAAAGTATTAGGGAAAAAGTCATCTTAATTTGCGGCGGTCCTCGAATCACAAATGAATTAGCTAAAGAACTAGGATATGACGCAGGTTTTGGGTCCAATACTTATGCTGGAACAGTAGCAAGCTTTTTTATTCATGAATATCTCAATAGAAATTCAGATGAATAAGATGAATAATTATTGTGAAAAATAAAAAATAAAAAATGTTAACTCAATTTGAATAACTTTTTCTTCCAGATTATTACTATTATGCCGATCATTAAACAGGAGATTATTAATATAGTCGGAAATCCGGGAATTCCATTTAATCCTCCTGGAGGAGCCCCCGTACCGGGTGTATAGGTTAAATCCCATATATAACGCTTTATCATTTCTGTTACGCCCGTATTTTTTGTTACCATCTCATCATGTACGTGTTTTAAAACTTTATCCGAATTAAATTCAATATTCCCTATATATTCGTTAACAACATCTCCCTCGACTAAAGTACCCGTTAAAGTGAAATTATTAGTGCTTGGTTCTCCAAAAATTAACCAAGAATTAGCTGCTTTAGTTTGTAATTCTGGTTTAGTTGTTTGAGCGATTTCAGTATCACATGCCAGATATACATGAACTGGGTATGTTCCTTGATAACTTAAAATTTCCGTGACCCATTCTTGACCATATGGTTGAGCTCCATAGTAATATTCATGGCTAATTTCTCCATCAAAAATTGTTCCATTATTATTGATTGTTCCATTAAGATAATATATGCCTGAAAGGTCTCCCCAGTTGGTAAATCAAATTCAAGGGTATATTGATGTGTATATTCAAGAACACTACCTCCTGCTCCTCCATCCTTATCAAAGAAGTAATATGTGGCATCCCAACGAAAAGAAGCTCCAGGTCTTACTGAATATGCCGCGAAGATGGGTTGGATGATCGAGATTATTGATAAAACACACAAGATGATTGTTAAATTCAATTTTAACTTTTTCATGTTATCCACTTCAAAAAATATTCTTAAATATCCAATAAAAGAACTGATATTTCAATCTTCTTTAGATTTTCATAATAAAAACTTAAAGAATAGATGAAATAAAATAAAAATAAAAAAGATTAAAATGGACTACTTCTGGGAAAGACGTCAAAAAACATAATAGGTATATCGCTTGGCTATATATTTTAAGTAGATAAAAGGAGAGGTATAAAATACTTTAGAAATTATAATATAATTATTAGTAATCACAAAAAGTGAAAAAGATTATGACTAATCAATATATTTTGGCACATGATTTGGGAACAACAGGTGATAAAGCTGTTCTTTTCGATTTAGAATTGAATGCAATTCATCATGAAAAAGTATCTTATCCTATTTATTATCCAATAGAAGGTTGGGCAGAGCAGGAACCTGAAGATTTTTGGAATGCGGTAAAGAGATCTACAAATGAGATTATTCAGAACGCGAATATTAATAAACAAGACATTATTGCAATGGTTTTCGACTGTCAAATGAACTGCACGATTCCAATTAACCAAGAAGGAAATGCCTTAATGAGATGCATAAGTTGGCTCGATACAAGAGCATCGATCGTAACTCGTAAATTTACAAAAGGATTGATAAAAATTGCGGGATTTGGTTTGAGACAGTTACTCCTGTTCCTTAAGGTTACAGGAGGGGCTCCTGGTGTGAATGGTAAAGACCCAATTTCTCATATCTTATGGATTAAAGAGCATAAACCAGAGATCTATAAAAAAACATATAAATTTCTGAGCGTGAAGGATTTTATTATTTATAGATGTACCAAAAAAGCAGTTACTTCACGGGATTTAGGTCATACTTCTTGGATGATGGATAGCAATCCCGAAAAGTTCGTGTGGTCTGATAAAATTCTAAAAAAATTTAAAATTGATAAGGAAAAGTTACCCGAGATCAGAAAATCAGTTGAAAAAGCAGGAGATTTAACTAGTGATGCTGCAGAACTGCTCGGATTGATGGAGGGCATCCCAGTATTCGTTGGTTCTGGAGATTTGACTTCAGCAGCAATAGGATCTGGAGCGATTTTAGATAATCAGCCAATCGTTTGTTTAGGAACTTCTGATTGGGTCGCAGCACATACATCTGAAAGATTAAAGGACCTTATACATTATACGGGAAGCATAAGCTCGTCCCAAGATAACTACTTATGCATTTCCAAGCAGGAGACGGGCGCAGCTTGTCTTGATTGGATTGTAAATCAAATGTTTAAAGATAAAGTGGAAGCTTATAAGGGAGATGTAAAAGGATTATACGAATATTTGAATTCAATGGTTATATCTAGCCCAGTGGGAGCGAAGAACCTCATATTTACACCATGGATGTTTGGGGAAAGAAGTCCTCTGAACGATCCTAAGGTCAGGGCGGGTTTTTATAATCTACACCTCAACCATTCGAGAGAAGATCTACTTCGCGCGATATATGAAGGAGTGGGCTATAACATTAAATGGGCCCTGCGAATTGTTGAGAAACTCGTAGGTGAAACTAAAAGGATCAATGTTATCGGTGGAGGAGCTAATTCTGAAATATGGTGCCAAATTTTATCCGATATTTTAGATAGAGAAATAGTGCAATTGTCAGAACCTGATTTAGCTGGAGCAAGAGGTTCAGCTATAATTGCAATCGTAGGATTGAACATTTTCAAATCCTTCTCAGAAGCGATTCCCTTGATAAAAATTAAGAAAGAATATAAGCCAAATTCCAATACTATCGAAACATATCAAAAACTCTTTGCTGAATACATGAAAGTGTATAAAAGAAATAAGCAAATGTTTGAACATTTGAACAAATAAGATTTTCTCTAATAACTCACTTTTTCTTTTCGTTCTTATTTAATAGTTCTTTTTAAAAATGCAATTTACCCTAGGATACTATTATACTGAATGTGTTTGGAAATAAAATAAAGACCCCATAATAGCCTTTATTCATTCATTCAGCGATCTTACAAAAGACATCTCAAAATTTGCTAAAAAGATTAATGCTGTCAAAGATGACATTGAAAAAGAAAAGGTTTTGATAGAAAATTTGCATGGGTTTGACAAAATTTATCAGTTAGTCAATGTTCTGGCGAATTCCATCCCTTTTTCTCTCGAATTGATAAAAATGATTGAAAAAGATTTGATCAATTATCAAAGCGAATGATAAAGTTATTAATAGCTTTAGAAATTTAATCAATAAAAATATTCATTATTAAAAGTGTAAATTAAATTTTGGAAGAAAATTTTCGATGGAATTTCCCTTATCCTTCTAGAAGAATACCGGTGTTAGCAGAAAATATAGTTTCGACATCTCAACCTCTTGCCTGCCAAGCCGGACTAAGTATGTTAAGAAAAGGAGGAAACGCCGTAGATGCTGCTATAGCTACTGCTATTACGCTAACGGTAGTAGAACCTGTAAATAATGGTTTAGGGAGTGATGCATTTTCGATAATTTGGGATGGTAAGAAATTAGTTGGTCTAAATGCTTCTGGAAGATCCCCCGCTGCTTGGACAGTTGAACATTTTTCAAATAAAATGTCGATGCCAATGTTTGGATGGGATTCTGTTACAATCCCTGGGGTAGTTTCTGCTTGGGTGGAATTATCACGGAAATATGGGCTCTTACCTTTTAAGGAGTTGTTTGAACCAGCTATTAAGTATGCCGAAAAAGGATTTTTAGTCTCCCCCATAACAGCAGAAGTGTGGAAAATCCTTGTTAAGATGTATAAAAAGAAAAAATTTCAGGAATTCCATGAAAGTTTTCTCCCAAAAGATAGAACTCCATATCCCGGAGAATTATTTTCAAACCCAGCTCAAGCAAGAACTTTAAAATTAATTGCGGAGTCAGATGGTGAAGAATTTTACCAGGGTGAGATAGCTCGTAAAATAGTTAATCATTCTAATAATACTGGGGGATTAATTACAATTGAAGACCTAGCAAATCATGAGGCAAATTGGGTAGAACTAATTTCAATAGATTATCACAATATTAGTTTGCATGAAATCCCCCCGAATGGTCAAGGATTAACGGCATTAATTGCACTCGGCATTTTGGAAAAATTAGATATTACTAAATATGAACCTGATTCTCCAGAATCATTACATCTCCAAATTGAGGCAATGAAATTAGCGTTTTCAGATGCTTATCACTATATCTCGGATTCTAGGACTCAGGAATTCGATCCCTCAATGCTATTAAAATCAGATTATCTATCTCAGAGAGCGGAATTAATTAATGAAAATAAATCACAAACTTATAATTATGGTATCCCAAAACAAGGAGATACAGTATATCTTACAACTGCAGACGAAAATGGAATGATGGTTTCATACATCCAATCTAATTACATGGGATTTGGCTCTGGAATTGTAATTCCTGGTACAGGGATCAGCTTACAGAATAGAGGTAATGGATTTAGTTTGATTGATGGTCATCCAAATCAAGTAGGTCCAAATAAAAGACCATATCATACAATTATACCCGCATTTGTCACTAAAAATAACCAACCTCTAATGAGTTTTGGGGTAATGGGTGGAAGCATGCAACCACAAGGCCATATTCAAATGATTACACGTATTTTTGACTATAACCAAAACCCTCAAGCAGCAATCGATGCCCCACGTTGGCGAGTAATGCAAGGAATGAAAGTTAATTTTGAACCAGAATTTGATATCAAGATCCTCAAGAATCTTGCACAAAAAGGTCATGAAACCCTAACCGGTCATTATTTTGAATTTGGAGGTGCTCAAATTATTTATAAACTTGAAGAAGGGTATCTTGCTGCCTCAGATCCAAGAAAGGACGGTCAAGCAGTGGGTTATTGAATAGAACCAAAGTATTATAAAAATAGTTCAAAAAAAGAATATAAAGTCTTACCTTATCGTTTTAACGCTGGTGATGATTCTTCTTCCGGATTAAATTCATATTTATCTTTTTGAAATTTAAAAATAATGTATAATATTTAGGGGAACAAAAACAATAATAATGAATTATAATATTATAATTATATATTTATAAATGTAAGATAATGCCGAATAAAGAAATAATGCTAAAATTGGTCCTTTTAGGGTCATCTGCATGCGGAAAAACTTCATTGATCAATCGATATGTCCATCACAGTTTTGAAGAAGATTACAAGACAACTCTTGGAGTTAATATTGTTATAAAAGAGATTAACCTAGACGATAATGAAACACTTGTAAAATTGATATTTTGGGATATTGCTGGACAGAAAAAATATGATTTATCCCGACAAGTGTTTTTTCAAGGGTGCGTAGGGGCATTATTTGTTTATGATCTTACTCGTCCTTCAACCCTTCACGACATAGAGTCGAAATGGATCCCTGATCTTAAGAAATTTGGTAACGATAATGCTCCTTATTTAATAATTTGTAAAAAAAATGATTTATAAGAAATGAGAGCAATC
>DAOUVJ010000189.1 GCA_030667705.1 Promethearchaeota archaeon
ATTCCAGCAATAACACCTGGAATTATGACTAACTGCCAAACTGGAACTAGTGTTAATAGCATAGTTAGACATAAAACAACGACTACACTTATAATAAAAGTTCTCCTCTCTATTTCCATTTTTTTAACCTCCTAATGGAAAGAAAAATAATTGAGATTCAATTGAACAAGTAGGAAAGTTATATAAGGTATTCGTAAAATATTGATAGTGGTATTTTCCTTGTAAGAACAGTTGTTCTAGTTGATCTGAATAATGTTTTGAGTTTGAAAGACCTCGTTGCCCTGAAGGTATGACGCTTAAAGAGTTATTTAGATTGCTAAAGTCGATAATTAAGCGTTCAGATGCTCCACCTCTCGCGATTCCAACTCCATTGTCAATATTTACTCCAGCTGGATTGATAGTATATCCTTCTCCATCAGCTTCATAAGGACCTTTACTAAGTGGATCTAACTGCGTAAGAGATGTAAAATATAGCTGATGTAGATCGCCCCACCTCCAAGTTGATGGGTCGTTAGAGCCATAAAAACTTTCTAACCAATCGATTGTGGAATTTAATGCTATCATCATAATCTCGTCTCTAGTTTCGTTTATTAGTGTGGAAACATTATTAAACCAATGGGAAGATTCGTCTTCCTTCATTAAATATTCTAAAACGACAATTCTTGTTCGTGCAGGAAAATCATACATTTCAATTTCGTCATTAAAAGTGAAATCTTGGAAATAATCTCTCCACTTGCGATAAATAGTTGGTGCCGCTTCGTTTTTATCCATTACAAATTGCCAACTTTCTAATTCTGTGAGAACATTATTTATTTTTGTAGGAGGCGTGGGACCATAATAATCATAAATAACTTCAATTAATTCTGGAATGAAAGCTCGTGCAGCTGTTGAATTCACATCATTTTGGATGGTTTGCATAGTTTCAATACTAATAGATCCATCAGCAGAATTCATAAGTAGTTCATTTATTCTTCTGGCTCTATATCCATCTGCGTATTCATTTTGTAAGAAATAACTATTGTACTCTGGTCCTGCTACTATTTGATTAGCGGAAGCTAAATATTTCTGATTTGGATTTAGAGAATTAGGCAAATCTTCTAAGGGTATGTAACCAATCCATTCTCCTTCCCCATTGGAACCATTGTATGGGAGAGTTCCGTTACCAAGATGACCCAATGGAATTTTAGAATCGTCTCGAATTGGAACTTTTCCTGTTGGTCGAATAGCAATGTTTCCATCGACATCAGCATAAACTATATTTTGCGCGAGAAGTGTCCAATCTTTTGAAGCTTCGTCGAAGTCTGCTCTATTTGTCGCTCGATCGAAACCATTACCTGCAAGTATGTTGAAGAAATAACCATTAGCAGTCCATTTTGGTGCTAAAACTATATCTCCTAAAGATTGGGGTAATCCAAAATCGCGTAAATCGCTTAACACAGGTCCGTGAACAGTATGCCTAACAGTGAACTCTACAGATTCTTGACCTTTAACATCAATGTTATAACTTTTTTCAGAATATGGTGTTGAAGTACCGTTGAAAATGTATTGATTTGATCCGTCCGTGTTATAATAGTACCAATCTAAAACATCATATCCCGTGTTGGTGAACCCCCATCCAACCCTTTCATTATGACCTACGGCAACACCAGGCATACCTGGTATTGAAAACCCATACACATGAAATCCAGTATCTTCGGCTTTTAAATGCTGTTCATACCATACTCCAGGCATCATCCAACCAAGGTGCATATCGTTGCATAGGATTGGTGCACCTGTATTGCTTAAAGAGCCATTTACGACCCAGTTATTTGAACCAATTATTTGATCTTTTTGGTTTTCAATCAAGGTTTTCTCCGAATCTATTTTTTGGACATTATCTAGGAAATTCTGAATTTCGGATTTTAAAGCAAAACTAGGATTTAATTCAAAACCAGCTTTCATTGGACTTTCTGGGAAATCTCCGTAGTCAGGGACAATAGGAATTTGGTAAGGTAAAGTAAGTCCAAATAATTCGTTATAATAAGTAAGATTGATATTATTCAATGCAAGTAAAGCGGTGTATCTATCCAAATCATGATAGTTCCAAGACATCTGCCTCGCCATTTCTTGGACTAAACATAAAGTATCAATAGTACTCCATTCAGTAGGTTTGAAGCCCAATAAATGATATTCTAATGGAATGACATCTTCATGCGACCCAATGTAGTAATTTATTCCATCTACATACCTTTCAAATGAACTAAAGTATTCAAGTGTACCATTATTATACATTTTCCTAAACAGTTCATCGGTTTTAATCGCCCAATCTTCCATCCCAATAGCTAGCATGAATTTATCCGTGGGTAATAAATCTTCACCTAATAGTTCTGATAACATTCCTCGTACTTGGCGACGTGTCATATCCATCTGGAAGAGTCTATCCTGAGCATGACAATAACCTTGAGCAAAAAAGAGATCTTCCTCGTAAGAGGCGTATATATGAGGGATGCCCCAATCATCTCGTATAACGGTTACTTCTCCACTTAAACCGGGAATATTTAACCGTTCTGCCACGGGAAGTTCTCCTGGAACTTTCCATACTCCGTTCCCGGGAAACACGAGATCCCCTAATGAGGGTATCCCCATTAAGGGCATCGAAAAGATAGTCATTAATATGATAGTAAATGGAATAAAAACTGACAATTTTATTACACCTTTTTTTGTTAGATTTCTCATAATAAAACCTCTAAAATTTAGATAGTTTTTGTTGAATTTATAGAATTAAATTTTAATAGTGATTTATATCAATTTGTTATAATAACTTTCTTTTTTTATAAAATAAAGGATGATTTTGAATGATATAATAATAATATAATCTTTTTAATCAGAAAAAAAAAATTGAATTCGATAAAGAAGATATTTTATATACAAAATCTACAATATATCAATATAATAAAAATTAAGTTATTTATAAAAAAAGGATTTGAAATTAAAATGGTATCTGTTTTAGGATTGCTTGATGGTATTACAGCAACAGGAATAATTTTATCCGCAACTATCTTTGGTTTGTTATCATTTTATCGTGCGAGTAAGCTAGGAGCTAAATTGTTAGCGTATGCCGGTTTGACAATGTTTTTTGTTGGTTTCTTGTGGTTGGGACCTTTTATAGATTTTATCTTGGTTACTTTCTATCATACAAATATTACTCCAACTCCATTATATTCCCTTCTGAGTTACCTCTGGGTTGCTCCTGCGTTAGTAGTAGCAATGTATCTTGGCGGATCGTTGATGTTTCCAAAGAGAAAATGGCTGTTTGTTGGAATATTTATAGCATTAGGAATAGTATTTGAGTACTTTTTATGGTTTCAAACAGAACTTTCGTTTACTTGGAATGTTTTCACTGATCCAGGATTTTTACCCGGTGAGGATTTAATTGACGCTAGTTTTATCCGAACACATCCTACTTTTTTAATGATTGCATTGTTTCTTGTTGTTATATTAGTTGTACTTGGTATTGGCTTTTTTGTAAAAGCCAAACAAGCAACGGGAGATTTGAGAAAAAAATTCATTTATTTAGGATTAGGCTTTACTATCTTTGTAGTTTGTGGTGCATTAGACTCAATAGTGCCCCCGGGTATAGCGATTGGATTTGTGAGAGGTCTTATGATGACTTTTGCACTTTGGATGTATTTAGGATTAAAAACCTAAAAAAAAAATTTCTTTTTTTTTATTTTTATTTACGGATTTCTTGAATATAATCGAATATAACGTCAATTCTGTCTTTGATTTTACCATATAAACCTTCTTCTTCAGAAACAACAGAATTTATGGCTGTTTTTAATCCGTAATGGCTCTCTGAAATTAAAACTCTCAATGGTAAAGTGAAAATATCACCAATCAACATTAATATTTCTTGGACGATGCGGATAATTTTTGGAAGTTGCTCTTCAGTTTTGTCTCTCATGGATGGATCTGATGAGACCAAATCATCCTCTTTCTCCCTTCTTAATTCTTCCCAAACATTATCTTTTAATTCGGTAAAATCAATTCCAAGGTTTTCTAATGCCATTTGAGCGCCTTCATAAAAGTAAGCTATATCATCCTTTCCAGAAAATTTTTTTATATTTGCTACCATTTCAGGTGGGGCTAAACCCTCTAAAAAACTAACCATTAATTGATGATAATCATTAATCACGTCCATTGGAATAAAAAGCATTGTGAATTCTTTTAGTTGATTGAAGAAATAACCGATAATTTTCGAAAAAGTTTCATTTTCCAAAATCTTTTCAATTAAACCCCCATATTCATTTAAAAGATGAACCATGAGGAATCCAATAATTCTAATTAAATCATCTTCATAATTTCGAAAGTAGTCAAAGAAATGATCAGGTTCCATGTTTAATTTATCTCGTATTAATTCTGCAACTTTTTGTTTAATTCCCGCTAATGGTTCATCTAATAACTCTTCAATTTTATCTAAGGATAAGACATCTTGGAGTTTGTCAAGAAAATCCAATTTTGTATCCGGTATTTCAACTTCGCTAACAGATTCCTCAAAGTTTACTCCTGATTTAAGTTGATCTTGGATATTTATTGAACTAATCTCCTTCCATTCAATCTCATCATAAATCTTACATGTAAATTGAAGACATCCTTCATCTTTAGCCATGCATTTTTGCTCGAATATTGATATTCGGTATTCATTCCTTTTTATATTAAGGATATAATTTGCTACACTTTCTAACATTCCTGTTAAGCCACACGCTAGACCTTCTGTATTTGGGTTTTTAATCTTTCGAAAATCAAAAGTGTCCTCATCATCTTGACCATAACTAGCACAGATAGGACATGTTTTAATTTTAATTATGTAATCATTATATTTTGAATCTTTATTTTCCACTTCTTCATATGTTAAGTCACCCTCAGCAAGCTCTTTTCCAAAAACTACAACCCATAATAGTTCAAAATATTCAAGTATTTTTTGAGGATTTCCAGGCATGAATTTAAACACAGTAGGATGGCGATCACAAGACTCAAATGAAGCTCTTTTTCCTATCTCTCTTAAAAGAAGGATGGAGTCTTCCTCATTCTCTGTGATTTCATTAATTTCTTTCAGGATCTCCCTATACAGAAGAGTATAAAACAATGAATTAGTACTTCTTCCAAATATTTTTGTTATTTTTTTTAATAGCCATTGAACGGTTCCCATTGTTATATACCTCCCTTGAGATATTTATAGACATGAATACAAGTTTTATTGCCTAAAGCACGTGATTCTTTAATATTAATAGGTTCTAAAGCGAGAGAAGTCCCAGATTGAGCATTAATAAGATTAACGAATTCAGCTATCATACTAGCAATTATTTCACAACCCGCTACTTCAATATCTTCAAAGTGATATTTACATAAGGCACAATCATTATCCTTAACCGAAATTGTGCTATTAGTTGAGTTGATTTCAATTGAAACCGTGCTATTAAGAATATTTTTATATAATGTCGCTAAAACATCACTAACATTACTGAGATCAATTACTTCAATAGGTTTCCAGTAGTTCACATAAGTATGAGCAATATTTTTCCCCATTCTTTTCAATCTTTGTTTAATCTCAGTTAAACCATTATTTTTCATGAATCTCTGCAGTATATAAACAGAATTCCTCATTTGATTCATCGTAGCCTCTGATTTCACCAATTCATTCCTAGTATAATTCATAATAAATCATCTCAAAATATAGAATAAAATTTTAAAATTGTAATTGATTTTAAATTTTTTACTAACAATCACAGTATTCTTTGGAGTAAAGTACA
>DAOUVJ010000078.1 GCA_030667705.1 Promethearchaeota archaeon
AACAATTTCATCATTCAATTGAACATTATGATCTTTATAAAAAGCTAATTGTTCTTGTAGAGCATCCTCATCTTTTTTAGGGGGTTCTTCTTTAGGATCCTCTTCTTCTACCCAACCAAGTGAACTTAATGCGTTGACTATCCCCTCTTCTTCTTCTTTGTGATTACCATGATCTTCGGGCATATAATAAAAAACGTGTTTTGATCTATTAAATTTTTTGATATTTTCTTCCTACTTAAATCAAGAATTTATTCTAAAGGTCTTTTGGAGGCATTTAATTAAATGAATAGGTCAAAAGAAAAAGGAAATCCGTTAAGATATTCTCGAATTGAATACATATTTCCTATCCAAATAAAATTTCGTTAGATATCCAATGGAAAGAGCAATAACAAAACTGATTTCTAATGGAGTATTCATGAGATTCGTCAGAAGAAACTGAATACCGATATTCTCAATCGTGGTTAGAATCGCAAATCCGAAATATTTTAAAAACTCCTTTGATGTCTCTTTTATTTCAGTTCCCCCCTTTTTAAATACTATGAATTTATCTAGGAAAAATTTGATTATGTATGTAATGCCCACGCCTGCTATTGATCCGATCAATTCAGCCATATCAGGAGAAGTCGAGCAATAGAGAGTTTGAATAATTTCGACAGTTCCAAAATTTGAGCAAATGTATGGAGCTAAGAAAAGTTGATTTATTTTTTGAATACCATAATTTAAAATTATCATTAAAATAGCGAAAAGAAAGTAATATAATATTTGGCGATTTAAATCATCCTTCTCGTCCAATTTTAACGCCTGAAGTTATATATAGAATTTTTTAATCTTTTACCACATTTAGGGCAAAAGTACATGTTTTCTTCCTTAACGTGATGACCACATTTTTTACAAATTATTTTAGACAATTGGGAATTATTAATTTGAACATCTACAAAAGCTTGTGTTTCCGAATTGTCAATATGGCGTTCTTTATAAGGTTTTATATCTAAATCAGTAAGTTTAACGGCTACAAAAGGTTCTGTTTCTTGTAATTCCAATTCTTTTTCTTCTATTGATGGTTCTTTTATTACTGGTTTTTTAATCCTTTTTTTCCAAGAAGTATCAGTACTAAGGTCATTCTCGTTTTTTTTATCTGACAATTTTCTCAAAATGGTTTTTTAATTTTTTATTTTTTCTTTCCAAGAATCTTTCCTTTCAGAAGGATCATCTGTAGGGATCTCTTCAGAAGGTTTTACATTTAACTGCATATAACTTCGGGAATTCCCTGAAGTTGGTGAAGTTGGAGTTAACATTCCCATAATTTCTTGCTTTTCCATTTTTCTTATATCTTCTTTTCCAGTCATTTTTCTATAAAGTCTTTTTAATAAATAGATTAAAAGCGATATTGAAATTGAAAATAATAAATATACACAAACCCATCCATCTCCTAAAAATAAGACAGGAAATGGAAGAAGTCCAGTGGCATATTGGGCAAATAAGGTTCCTAGTAATCCAAAAATGCCTAAAAAGATGAAACATCTCACACATGATGGAATTATTTGTTTTTTTATCATTGTTTTTGTTAATTCCATTGATTCTTGCTGTAATTCCCTCAAATTTTGACCATTTCCTTCTTGCTGGGCAACCCTCATTCGTTCTTGTAGGTCCAAAGATTGTTCTCGGATTTCTTTTGCACTTTCTCGATTTAATCCCGTTATCTTGTTAAATATCATACTTAGTACGACCATTCCTAAGGTCACTAAAAAAATCTGAAAGATTACAATCTCATTAGCCATTTTTCCTTCACTACTGTAAGAAAATTTTAATTCCAATTAAATTTATTTATAATATCAAACTTCTAAGAGAATCAATTTAAACCTCTCGATATACAAGAATTTTCATTTCAAGTTTCCATTCAAATATCCTAAGATAAATTTAGAACCTAGAGTTTTCCATCGAGCCGGCATGGAAGAAGCAATAGCGCAGCCTAATCTACAATTATTACAAAAATCATAACTATCGTGGTTTACCATTATTTCTCTTACTTCTTTAGAATTATATATTTTGGATATTGGGTGTTTTAATGCATCGAAACTCATAAAAGGATGTATTTTACAGGGGTAGTCGATAAAACCATCGTGTCTAACAAATAAATAAGCTTCAGCAACGTGACAACGCAGTAATTCTTGATGATAATTTGGATAACCTCCGAAACCACCTCTTTCCACCACAGCAATACTAATGGGATCAGTTAGAATATTTTTATAGTTTTCTCTTAATTTTAATACTGTATTAGCCCAAACAGATAATTTTGGAATTAGACTCTCAATATCATTTATTTGATAAGTTTTGTCAGGAAAATCTCTAATAATATTTTCACAGGGAAATAATTCTATGGAACAATTAAGATTTTCTGCTAATTCACATATTGAGTCAAGTAAATGAATGTTATCATTCATAACAACCGTACTAATAATTACTTTTTTATCTCTTTTATTTGCAAGTTCAATTGTCTCTATAACTTTGTGAAATGTTTTTATTCCTCTCATTTTATCGTGTAATTCTGCAGTGGGATAATCAAGAGAAAGTAATATATAATCTAATCCTTCTAATCTTCCATTCTTTTTTAATAAGGAAGGCATCAAATAACCATTTGTAGCCACCCCATTCATAAAATCATGAACTACTCCCGCGTGATATACTAAATCAGGAAGATCTTTTCTTAAAGTAGGTTCTCCTCCAGTAAAGGATAAGGCTGTAACCCCTAATTTTGCAATTTGATCAATTATATTTTTTATTTGTTGTGTTGTCATTTCTTTGGAGATAAGGTTTTTAGGTAATAAAGGAAAAGAACAGAAAGGACAAACAGCATTACAACGCAATGTTAGTTCGATTTGGGCAGAATAAGGTACTTTCTTTTGAGTAAATTTGTTTAAGGTGAATATCCTTAAATATTTGATCACGTTTTTAATTCTCATTGGAGGAATTCATTTCACCTTAACATTAGATGGAACGTTTTATAAAACTCTGCATAAAAGTTTAATAGAAATAATAAGGTCCAGAAGCATAATAAACCTACCTAATTAGAAATATATATTTGTTTTTATTAACCCATTCTATATTAATCTAGATGAAAAATTCAGAAAAGAAATAACAAGTATACTAAGTTAAAACTAAAAGATATGTAAGGGAGATCGTATATGATTAATGCCGACTCCAAAATACTAGCCATTGAGCACTAACGAAGACGACATAAATCAATTTATAGAAAATGTACCTTTTCGCGTAAAATGATGAATCGTAGCACGCCATTGTTCAAGATCTGTGAGTTTCTTCTTCGAAATCGCTTCTTCTTTATTTAATATCGTAGAAGACTTCGTGATGGCATCCGGTGTTCTTTTGAAATCCGCAAAGGTGATCTTTCGCATTTTTCGTGGAAGTCTTTTTATGTCCTTCACGTATCTACGTACCGTATCTCTACTAAACTTAGAGAATATGGCATTAATTTGCCTCACGGAGAGTCCGTTCCTCCACAATTTCTGTATAGCATCCATCTCGTTGTCGGACACCCACTGCGGATCGGGATTTCTATATTTCATTCAATCGTGCCTTATAATTTTTGCTCCGACTTATATTATCTATTTAAAGTATTTAAATATTATGGTATATCAAATCTTCCCTAGGACATTAAAAACTTACCCAACTTGAAATATAATGATTGATAGGAAATAGGAGCAATTTTTAAGTTATTTAATAAGAAAAATAGAAATAAGTTATTTTACTTTAAGCTTCCGTAAGGTCCAGAAGCATAATAAACCTACCTAATTAGAAATATATATTTGTTTTTATTAACCCATTCTATATTAATCTAGATGAAAAATTCAGAAAAGAAATAACAAGTATACTAAGTTAAACTAAAAGATATGTAAGGGAGATCGTATATGATTAATGCCGACTCCAAAATACTAGCCATTGAGCACTAGTTACTTTATGTAGCCAGTGACCATGTCGGTAGCCATTTAGTACCACCTTCGCCTATAAAGAAGAAACGTATCACGCCATTGTTCAAGATCTGTGAGTTTCTTCTTCGAAATCGCTTCTTCTTCATTTGATATCGTAGAAGACTCCATGATGGCATCCAGTGTTCTTTTGAAATCCGCAAAATTGATCTTTCGCATTTTTCGTGGAAGTCGTTTTATGTCCTTCACGTATCTACGTACCGTATCTCTACTAAACTTAGAGAATATGGCATTAATTTGCCTCACGGAGAGTCCGTTCTTCCACAATTTCTGTATATCATTCATCTCGTTGTCGGACACCCACTGCGGATCGGGATTTCTATATTTCATTGAATCGTGCCTTATAATTTTTGCTCCGACCTATCTTATTTATTTAAAGTATTTAAATATTATGGTATATCAAATCTTCCCTAGGACATTAAAAACTTACCCAACTTGAAATATAATGATTGATAGGAAATAGGAGCAATTTTCAAGTTATTTAATAAGAAAAATAGAAATAAGTTATTTTATTTTAAGCTTCCGTACCACATGACTTACATATATGCTTTTTAGCATAAAAAAAGATAGAAAAAGGTATTAAAAATAATTATGATTCCTGGCCACATGACTTACATATATGCTTTTTAGCATAGATCTTCATTCCGCCTTGCTGAAATAACACTTGGGATTGATCCTCAACTGTATTAAATGCAAAACCCCCACATTTTGTACATATTCTTCTTCCTTCAACAGGAGGTTTCTCAATAGCTTTCTCTTCTTCCTCTTGTTTTTCCACAACCTCAGACGGTTTTACTGTGGACTTAATTTCAGGAATTGAAGATTGAGCATGGCTTACATTCAAAAGTTTGTCTAATTTTTCATTTATTGTCCCTAATAGCGATAAAATTTTCTCTTCAAATTCAGTCATATTTTTTCTCTTTTTTTTTTTTCATTAAAATACGATTTTAATAAATTATCTATTTGATTTTTAAAAATTTATGTAAATAAAAATTTGAACATAAAATATAAAATATAAAAAAAAGTAATAAAAGTATTTCTTAAGTTGATCTTCTTTCTTTCATTGGTGTAAAGACCTTAAAGAAATCTCTTTTTATTTTTACATTTCCTTGAAATTTTACGATGATTTTATTACCTGAAATTGTAGTAGCATGTAACTCACCATATCCTTGTCCAAATCCAGTAAATGCAATAACTTCTCCATTAGGTAGACGAGAATCAAGTTTTGATGAATCTTTAACACGTAAGTACATTCCTCGTTTGAGATCGTCCAAACTATCTATATTATGAATGCTAGAAAAGGAATACGAACCACTATAATTTTCTATAATATAATCATGCAATTTTTTAATTGGTGATTTATGAATTTTGATAATCTCTCCCTTTATTCCTCTTCGTGCAATTAACAAGGCGGCAATAGCATGGTCAACAAACCCTTTAGAGTGCACTTCATTTACAAGTTTACCCTTTTGTAAGTGAAATAATGCCTCCTTGGTTGTCTTATATTCATCTACGACATAGATTTCAGGAGAAGAAAATCGATCTTTATGGTATTTACCATTATCTTGCAAATTGAAAAATGCTTTAAGATATTCTGCTACAAATTCTGATCCTGGACCATTTCCAATGAAGATTTTCTTAACCAGATCTTTTTTATATTGCAAAAAAGTATCTAACTCCCTTCTAAGAGTTTTATGAGAGGTGTTCCGCGATTTTAAATTTTTTATATTGCTTTTGAGATTTACATGCCATAATGAAGGAAGTTCTCCCCGCACCATGAGACAAAATCCAAAATGGCGTGTTCCTGGATCTACAGCAAGCACCACATCTTCTTTTTCAAAGCGAAAGAGGCTAATTTCTGCAGTACCCTTTGATAATTTCATCAATGAATTGAAAAAGGGTTCAAAATCATCAATTTTTATTTGGAGAAAGAAATTTTGGTTTATATTTTGATGGAGCACTTCAATGTTATATTTCTCAATAATAGAAAATAGATCATGATGCTTTTCGACTTTAACTATAACATCTTGATAAGGTACAATTTTTATAAGCTTAGTTTTTTCAATAGCTCTCGCAATTGCTTGGGCAACATCATCTTCATTCTTTCCTGAATAAATAGTAACGTGAAGACCATCGATATGAAATGCTTGTCTTGCTACAGAGGCTCCTAAAATATCAATTAATTTTGGTTCATTTAGCTCATCAATTCCTCTTGAAATAGTTAAGGCGTTTGCACACCTAGGAACAATACGTACATGAGCAGTTCCAAATTTAGCTTCACTTATTGAATTAATTGTTATTATTCCTTTTGTTTTAGAACCAATAGTTTGAAATTCAATTAATTCCTCAAGATTTTTCTTAATGAATTCAAACTGCAAATCTCCCAATACTAAAACGCTTATAGTACCACTATCTATATAAAAGTCGAAAGAGGGAATTACCTTTTTTAACTTCGCTAAGGTATTTACACCTATTTTAAATCTAATTGGATCATCAATAGTGATAAAATATTCTTTTCTGGGTTTAATTTCTGATAAATTTCCCCTATAATTAGCAGGTAAGAATTTACATTCACGATAGATAGTACCAAGAGCAAAATCTGCATCGACGTTTAAGGAAGCTTTTACAATTTGCCCTTCTACAGCTTTTTTTAATGGTTTGCCATCTAAGGATAATAGATGACGGATTTTAATTTTATCAGTTATCCAATTATTTTCAATTGTACCTGATAATAATCCAATATTTAATAATTCTCCAAAGCCCTTCTTGTTCTCATAACCCAAAATAATAAATGATAAATTTTCATTGATTTCAGTTCTTTTTTTTGTATACAACGATATCTTGTTTATTAACTCATCAATTCCAAAGATCAATTTAGCAGATGTTTTTATTATAGGGAAGTCCTTTTTTGAATTTAGCTTGTTTAACTCCTTTTTAATAATCTCAATGTTTGAGTTTCTTAAATCCATTTTTGTTGCGGCTACTATAATTGGCACATTCATCTCATTAGCTTTCTGATATAACCAATATGTTCTAGCTTGAAAACCTTCATTTCCAGCAATCACTAAAATTATTAAATCTGCGAATGATAATCCTAATGCAATTGCACCCTTGAAATCGGCATGGCCAGGACTATCTAGAAAATTAATCAGTAAATTTTTCTTTTCGAGAGCGAATTCAATTACTTTTAATGTTACGGTGGTACCTCTAATAAGTTCAAAATCCAAGTTATCAGGAAAAACCCCACAAATTGCTTGAATTAAACTACTTTTACCGTGTTGGGCATGTCCTGCAATTAAAACGTTTAATACTCGTCGATTTTCATCCATCTTGAATTTTACCATGATTTCAATTAATCAAGATTAGTCGCTTCTTCTATACCCTTCAATTGATTCGAAATAATCTAATATAGCCATCTTTATTTCAATTGCGGGATAAATTAGTCGATTTTTATGGACAGTTTTCAAGGCTTTATTCCAACTCCATCCGGGATTTTCTTTCATTATCCATGCAACTATGAGGCCTCCACTTCTGGAAATCCCCATTGCACAATGAACTAAAACTTTACCATTTTTTATGTGGATGTCTATAAATTTTAATATCTCTTCAATGTAACTATGGGGAGGATACCAATCATCAGGAAATCCCTTGAATAGGTATTCAAATCCAAGATTCGTGGGATTATAATAATTCTCTTCCATCAAATTAACTATTGCTGTAATTCCTAATTCTTTAAACTTGGAAAAGTTCAAACGGGGCCAATATGCACCTATATAGAGATTCGGATAAACCTTATAAATCTGATCTAATTCTTCCATGTACATCCTAAGTATGTGTTTATCAATATTTTATAAAATTTATATCATTCAATTAAGCTGGTAAGAGTCTTATTTTAGTGTGTTTTCTAAATTTGTTTAAAAGGTTACCGAAAAATGTTCCGAGCCCCATTTTTATAAAAGACTTTTTGAGTGCGTGGAGTAACTCGTCATTTGTATTGTAGGTAAGTAGTTGTTTTTCTGAATTTTTATTGATTTTCTTGATAATTTTTTGCATCATTTTTTCATAGAGTTTTAATGGAGGTGTTGTGCTTCCATTACCTTTTATTATTGCATTTGCTACAAGTCTACCACTTAAAGCCGCAGCATCCATACCTAACCCTCGGTACATATCAACTAATCCTGCAGCGTCTCCTACAAACATCATATTATCAAGTCCTAAAAATACATGATTAGGAGCTTCTAATTTGAATGTTGACGCATAACCTTCCCGCTTGACAATTTCCCCCTCTAATTTGAACTTACCTTTTACATATTTCAACAGATTATCACAACGGTCAATTAAATTATCGGTATGACCTGTACCTACTACCCATAAATCATTTTTTTTGTACGTCCATGCAAACATCAGATTATTAAAATCAAGATTCCAAAACTGGTAAAGAGCGTGAGGATCCAAGTCTCCATCTCCTTCAGTTTTTAAATAATAATTCATTGTGGGAGCTAATGGTTTTCGCGAAAAGTCTTCAGGTCTCATTTTTCGTCTTATTGATGATGATAAACCATCTGCAGCAATAAGGTATTTTGTCGCCACTTGCTCAACATCCTGATGTTTTGGTCTGAGTGTTATGATATAGCCCCCATCACTTTTTTTAATGTCAGTACACCTAACTCCATCCCTAAATTCTGTCCCCGATTCAATAGCAAGTTCATTTAGCCAACTATCAAAGACATCACGTGTAAAATTGAGCATTTTAAATGGTACGTTGTATGATTTTCCGTTAGGATATTCCATATAAAGCCTTCTTATCTCATTTTGACATAATCTTTCTTTAGGAATTTTTAAACCCAATAGTTTTTCAAAATATTTAAATTGAATTCCGCTACATGGCTTCTCTCTAGGTGTTCTAGCAGCTTCGACTATTAATGTTGAAAACCCAGCATCAGCAAGATAACGTCCAGCAACTGAACCTGCGATGGATCCTCCGATAATGACTACTTCATAATTTTTCATTTAAAGTTCACTCATACTTATAATAGAATATCAATTCAAAAAGAAGACTTAACTTTTACTTAAATCTCTACTTGCTATGATGTTAGCACCGCTGTTTAACACGTCGTTAATCAATATATCCCCCATTTTTATAGGAGCGTTTACCACTGTTTGCGCTATTATCATCAAAACCTCATTCAATTTATCTTTGAGTATGGGTTTATCAGTTCTTACAGGAATTAGGGGAATAAACCCGTTTTCCACTCTGATTGTTGTTGTAAGAATTCTTTTAGGCTCATAAAATTCTTGTTTAGCATATTCTAAACCCCGCTCGCATGTATATCCCTCAAATGTAATTTCATTATTTGGATCTTTAATGGCTTTAATTTCACACCCTGTTGGGCATACAATACAACGGATAACTTTGACAGTGCTTATATCTGAAATTTATTTCACCTCATATTAATCTTCCTCTATTAAAACTTCAGGACGAGGAATTACTTCTATTCTAATTTCTTTAATTGTCATTTCCACGCCAATTTCTTTAAGATTGAGATCCAATTCGATCATTTCGCTAGGAATCACATACACTTTTTTTCGTTTGTATATGACTTTATTGTTCTCATCCTTAAATTGAATGATTACTCTTCTATCAGGATACTGTACTCGAAAATTAACAACAACATTAGAATCAATATAGCTCTTATTTACATGATCTGGTTTTACGTAATTAATGTTTTCACCAGGGATGAATTTGATCTTATCTTCCCTTTTAATTGATTTATCATATCTATTTTGTATATAATCAATAACATTTTTTCCTGCTCGTTTAGCTTCTGATGTAACCATATCAACTAAATCATGAACTTGAAGGACATTTCCACAAGCAAAAATCCCTTCAATTGTAGTTTCTAAATTATTATCTACCAATGGTCCACCATTTTGGGAAAGGGTGGCTCCAGCTTGTAGTGTTAATTCATTTTCAGGAATTAATCCTACGGATAACAACAATGTATCACATTCGATAAATTTCTCAGATCCTATTATTCGGTCATAGTCTTTTGATACCTTAGTTATCGTAACTCCTTTTACTCGGTCTGCACCGTGAATTTTTGATACTGTGTAGCTTGTGATTAAAGGAATATCATAGTCCTCTAAACATTGAACTTGGTTTCTCAGAAGTCCGCTAACATATGGCTGTATTTCAACTACAGCCTTTACATCACATCCTTCCCATGTTAATCTGCGAGCCATTATCATTCCTATATCACCGCTTCCTAAAATAACAAACGTGTGTCCCGGTAAATAACCTTCAATATTAACGAATCTTTGTGCTTGCCCAGCAGTATATATTCCAGCAGGTCTAAATCCAGGAATATTAATGGCACCCCTTGTTTTCTCACGGCAACCCATGGCGAGAATGATTGCTTTTGCACTAACTTCAATAAGACCTTCCTTATTGTTTATTGCATATATTTTTTTATCTTTAGTAATCTCTATAACCATTGTGTCTAACATATAGGGAATTTTTAAATCTTTAACTTGATTAATAAATCTTTGAGCATACTCTGGTCCTGTTAATTCTTCTTCAAATTCTTTAAGACCAAAACCATTATGGATGCATTGGAGTGTAATTCCACCCAATTCTTTATCTCTCTCTATTATTAATACTTTTAAATCAGCTTTTTTAATCTCTATTGCGGCTGCTAAACCCGCTGCTCCAGCACCAATAACAAGGACATCAGCTTTATAACTTTTCATTCTTATTCACCACTCTCTATTTTTCTAAGTAGTTCATCCTTGGTTTTAGATATCAAGAAATATGAATCTTCACTTTTTTTAGTTACCTCTTGATACGGAATGTTTAATTCTCTAGCGAGAATTTCCATCACTCTTGGGCGGCAAAAACCCCCTTGACAACGACCCATTCCAGGTCTACAACGAAATTTAACTCCATCTACCGTTAGTGCACCCACAGGGGCATGAATAGCATTTAAAATCTCTTTTTCGGGAATCGTTTCGCACCTACAAATAATTCGCCCCCAAGCAGGATCTTTCCTAATTTTTTGATCGAGTTCCTCTTTAGAAAAGTCCTTAAAGAGTTCAGGTTTAGGTCGAATAGGATTGTAATTGTCATTAGGTTTTAAATCGACACCAAGCAGCTCGAGATATTCGGTCACTCTCTCTGCAATTGCATAACAAGATGTCAATCCAGGAGATAGAATCCCTGCAACATTGATGAATCCATAAACATCAGTATTATCAATTATAAAGTCATAAGTATTTGGTATTGCTCTTAAACCAGCAAAGTTTCTAATTGAGGCACGACCAGGTAGTTTAGGCACTAATTTTTGTGCTCCTTCAAGTATCTCTTTTAATCCTGCTTCTGTCGTCGTAGTATCTTTTTTATCTGATATATTTTGGGCGTTTGGTCCTACAAAAGTATTTCCGTGGGCTGTGGGGCAAACTAATATCCCTTTTGAAACTTTTGTTGCTGTTGGAAAAAGAATTTTGTTCAGATGCATCGCATTGCGATCAAATAATATATATTCGCCTTTACGAGGCATTAAATCAAAATAATCTAGCCCTACCATCTTAGAAATCTTAGATGCAAATAATCCAGCAGCATTGATAACATTATGAGCTTTAAAAACACCTTTCTTAGTTTTTAATTCGAAAATATAGTTTTGATGACGAATTCGTCTAACCTTATGATTTCGAAAAAATTTTACACCATTCATTGCTGCGTTCTCTGCTAATGCGAAAGTCATCTCATATGGACTCACAATCCCCGCAGAGGGAGCATGAAGTACTCCTACCACATCATCAGTTAAATTTGGTTCCATGTGTTTAATTTTTGCTTTATCCAGTATTAATTCTAAGCCTAGGATGCCATCTTGAATCCCATTGTTCCTTTCTCCTTCTAAATCTTTAATTTGATTATCTTCTAAAGCAACTACAAAAGAACCTATCCTTTTAAAAGGAAAATTAAGCTCCTCAGCAGCTTGAGTATACATTTTATTTCCTTTGATGCACATGTCACGTTTTATATACTCTCTTTCAGAAGCATAGCCCGCATGAACAACTCCTGAATTGGCTTTTGTGGTACCCGAAGCTATATCCGCTTCTTTTTCTAATAAAGCAATCTTAATATCATATTTAGAAAGTGTACGTGCTATACAACATCCAATCACGCCACCTCCAATAATAACTACATCATAAATCAATAAACTTAACTCCTTCTAGTATGAAATTATAATCTTGCGTCTTTATTATTAGAAAACTTTTCCTCTTTAAAACTTATGGAGGAGAATTTATTTTTCCTTTGATGCTTTCTTTGATGCCAATTATTTCATTAATTTCTCCACTAATAAACGTGGTAAATTAAAATAATACTTGAAGAAGCCAGAATAAGTTAAAAGCGGAGGCTAAAATCATTAATCCTACTGTTAAAGGATTAAATATCGTACCTTTTAAGGATTTGTCTTGTTTTAATTTCAAATTTCCTTGTAGTAAATTATCTACCGGTTTGAATTTTGAACCTACTCCTTGTTTGAGATGATAAGAACCTAAAAATCTTGGACTCCTTAATTGTTTTATGATATTATTTGGATCATTTGAATTAATCCAATTTAATCTGTTGTTATTCATTAAATCTTCATAATCAACGATAATGCGAGGATCTCCTCGATTACCAACTTCCTTTCTTTTATTATTTTCTGAAGTCATACTTTCGATAAAATAATATACAACTAATCTTAAATTCTTTATGATTATTGAATATGAGTTACCAGAAAGCTTCTTTCATTTTATCAGTAGATTTTTTTTCTAAAGAACCCTCAATAACAAATCCGAAATCTGAAAAAACACTGATATCATTATCCCATGTTAACACTTCTTGATGATACCTTTTAAAAAATAGATCCCCAATTTTTTTCAATTCCTCTTCCGCTTTTTTCTCTTTAATCTTAGTAGAGGTACTCGCAATAAAGAGAAAATCCCTTCTTTTTACAACAATAAATTTCAGATTACTGAGTTCGAAATTAGTAATACCTCCTTCTGAAAGTTTCTCTGCAAACATGTTAAGCGCTGACATTAACCCACCGAACAATTGGGGATTGATTTTCTCATCCTTAACTCGTGAATAGAGCACAACTCCAGTCGAGGTAAGAATCCATAGATCTTTGAGTATTTTTGGCACTTTAGTTCCCTATTCTATTGATTGATTGCACTGACAAAATTCTATATAAAATTATAAAAATATTTCCTAGATAAATCTCTATTATCAATAAATATTACTTTAGTTTTAAAAATATAATGTAATTTTATTTAATTTATGAAGTAATAAAATTTTATTATTTACGGCTTTTATCAACATATGTGAGTGATTTTTCATATTGATTATTTCAATACAATCTCTTATACATCAAATAATAAAAAATAATTTGTAAGGTGTGTTAGTACATGAATTTAATAGTTGATTATGGAAAAACGGGGCTCACAATTTCCTTGGACCCTAAATGGAATGTAGAAGTACTTAAACCAAAACACCAACAAATATTGAAGGATCCACTTCAAACCATTCAAGATAAAATTAAACACCCAGTTGGATCACCATCACTTAAACAAATCGTAATGGAAAAAGGTTATGTGGGAAAAGTATGCATCGTTTCTTCAGATTCTACTCGTCCAGTGCCCTCTCACATTTTATTAGAAGCTTTAATCAATGAACTTAATAATTATGGAATTCAAGATTCCCAAATTATCATTCTGATTGCAACAGGGCTTCATAGAACATCTCGAGAGGTAGAACGGGAAATAATTTTAGGAAAAAAGCTTTACGGAAGAATTGAGTGCGTAGATCATGTAGCAACTGATACGAACAGTCTCACATCTTTAGGAAAATCTAAAAAAGGAATTTCTATATTCATTAATAAATATTATCTTGAGAGCGATATTAAGATTTTAACGGGATATGTCGAACCACATTTCTTCTTTGGTTTTTCGGGGGGTTGTAAATCCATAGTTCCGGGCATAGCAGGAGCAAGCACTATCCAAGCAAACCATTCAGCTCAATTAATTGCTTCAGAAAACTCGCGATTTGGCAAATATCAAGATAATCCAATGTA
>DAOUVJ010000167.1 GCA_030667705.1 Promethearchaeota archaeon
AAGATGTTAAAGGAGTACTAGCTAGTTGGGGTAGCGGTAACGCTCAGGCTGTAAATATGGGTGGCATTAGATATTCAGTTCTTCAAATAGCACCAGAAAGATTTATAGCCACTAATAGACAGAAAAAGGGGCATTTAGTCGGATCATCCGTACCTGGAACGGATATGTTTCTTATAGCTCACATCCATCAAAAAGCAAAAGGTTGGATGCACATGGCGTACCCAGCAATATCAAGAGCTGCAGCAATGATGATAAAAGGATCAAAATCACAATTTATTGAAACTGAAATAGATATTTCCGATGATAGTGAATTGGTCGATAAAAGCCATAGAATGGCGCAACCTTCAATTGATCCATATCTTAAGATGGAAGTTGAAGGATTTTTAGAGTGGATAAAAAATCCTCAAGGATTTCTTTCTTATCTCTCTCAATCATTACAAGAAAACGATCAATATAGAATCTCCAAACTTGCGGAGATTTATGATGATTTATATAGGATTTTTTACGCTTAGGTTTTATAAATTCTTTTTAAAAAAAAAGATAAAAGTAAAACAACAACTAAAAAGTATATCTTTAAAACGGGATTACATGTATTAATAGGAACTTTAATTTTCTTTTATCTTATTTTGGGATTCGCTCCGTACGAAGGATCCATAATTTATTGGTATATATTTAATTTATTCTATTTTTATTTCAATCTAATAAGCATTTTTCAAGCCCACAAAAACATGCACATCATAATTTATCGCTTCAGATAAATCGAAATTATGTCGCCATCCTCAATTACATGATTTAGGTTCTCAAATTTTTGACCAGGATGTTTTGCGGACTTACCCCAAACTAACGAATAGCGATAATCTTTTATGAATCGTTTATGAATTTTACGACAGAGGTTCTCTAGTGTATCGCCTTGGTGGAGAATTATTGGCTCATCCATATCAGCCTCCTCTCTTGGTGGCTTCAAAAATACGCGGATCAAATTCAGCTCCGTGAAGATATCATGCTTAAGAGTATTAATATTTTCTTTGTTTTTAGCTGAGATCATGACCCAATGTTCGTGACCAATTGCTTCTGTAATCTCACCAGGGGGAATTAGAGGGTCCATTAAATCAGATTTATTTATAACAACAAATTCTCTAGTGTAGATACGATTTCCAAATATGAAATCTATTAATTGATCTGCTGTAGTATCTGGTTCAGAGAAATAAACCCCTGCGTTCCGGACTTTTAGTTCATTCATTAGAGATTTAACTTCATCTGCATCCATAATTTGGTGACCTTTGTAAGTAAAATAAATACCTCCACGTGTACGTTCTTTAATTAGAATACTGGGTGGTTTTGTATTTAACCGAATTCCTGCGTTACTCAACTCCATTCTAATAGTTTCCAAATCAGAAAGATTAATCGTCCCATCAGAACGAAAACATATTATAATTAACACTAACTCGGCCGAACGTACTACTGCTAATACTTCCTTTCCTCGACCTTTACCAGCAGCAGCTCCTAAAATTATTCCAGGTAAATCTATAAGCTGAATTTTCGCATCTTCGATATCCATCATACCAGGTACGGCTGTAACAGTAGTAAAATCATATGCAGCAACTTTAGAATGAGTGTTACCTTCAGTTAGCAAATTTAATAAAGAAGATTTCCCAACTGAAGGAAATCCAATGAATGCCACTTGAGCATCTCCTGTTCTTTTAATACCGAAGCCACCACCACCGCCTTTCTTAGAACTGGCAATACGAATCAAATCTTCGCGGAGGTGGGCTAGCTGTGCTTTAATGAAATTAATACTTTTTTGAGTAGCTTTGTTAACCTTAGTGGAAGCCAATCGTTCTTCTAATTCTTTAATTCGATCTTCTACTTTTTCAGACATTCCATTTAAAATTAATAATGCAAATACAAAAAATTTTTCGAAAACATTTGCTAAAAGAATTGAATGATTAGGAAGTTAAGTTTTTTAAAATATCGTCCATGTGATTAAAAACAATGGAATAATGTCCATCATTAGGATAAAATGTACTATTGCAGTTAGGTATCATCTTACTAACAACTCGACCTACTGAAACGGGGATAATGGAATCTAATTCACCATGAAATGATACAAATTTTAATACTTTTTAAATTCTAACTCGGGTTTAATCTTTTTTTACAGAAATGACAAAATATAAAAAATCTTATTATTTTGAAATAATTGATAATATTTATTTATTTTTTGGGCAATCAGAAATGACTATAAACAACTATAGAATCGACTCCGATAATTTAACTAAAATTCATGTAATCTGTCCTCATTGTAGTAAAAGTAAATTCATTAAGATTCCAACTAACATAATAAATGAAAGTAAGAATATAACTACTATTTCAATTCCCTTGAATCATGTATGTGAGCACAGTTTTCAAATTTTTGTTGATAAAAATTTTGCAATTCGCGGGTATCAACGAGTAGATTTTGATATTTCAAATTTTGAAATATATTCCGATGGATCAGATTCAAAAGGAGAAGATCTGCTAATTACATATAATTTTTCTGTCGTCATTAAAAAAATCGTCCAATTAATCAGGGAAAATATCAATATTAAAGGAGTTTTTGGGGGTCTAGTATTAACGGAATCAGGTAATCTTATATTTTCATCTCTGCCTAGTGAAATTTCACTTAACATGATCAGAAAAATAGAACTTCAGAAATCCTTCCCTACATCTGTAAATCAAATATTTTTAATTTTAAGCAATAATCAAAAGATTATATCTTCAACGTTAGTAATTGATAATGTAAAATTAATTATCACGCTATGTTTTTCTTTAGGAATGGATTACAACACTGCAAATTATTACATGTTAGAATTAAAGAAAAATGTTTTGTTATCTAGTAAAATAGATTCCTCTCAAAATATCTTTTGGTTGCATTCGATAATTTCTCAATCAAAAGATTTGGATTATGAGGAATTTTTCCTCGATTCACTAGGTATCAAGATTCAAAAATCCGTTGTTACCAATATTAATGAAATTGAAGAGATATTGAAAACCAAGGATTATGAAGGTAAAGTCTTTATTAGTGAAAGGTACGTGAGATTGATGGAAGGATTGATGTGGACATTAACCGATGCTTTATTGATCATCTCGAATTTAAATATGTTCTAAAGCATCAAATCCTAAAGATAATTAAAAAAATTACCAAACAATTTTTATTGAAAAAACTCATATAATCTAATAGAATCTTGTTGTTAATTTACAATTTTATTAAATGTGGTTTAAAATATGATTCCAAAACAAATGGATATTTACCTAAAAGAACATTTACCAATAGGAACCTTAGAAAATCGACTAATCAAAGAAGAAGGAAGGAGATATTTAGAATTTCGTCATATTGATGAGCTCCTATTATCAAGTTTAGGTATTGTGAGCGATAAAATAGGTCCCAATCTTGTTATATGCATGTGGGATGACGAATCTCAAGAAGAACTTGGAGGATATTTAGTCGTGGATAATTTATCAATGGGGCAACCTTCAATGGGAGGTATTCGAATGCTTCCAAATGTTATTCCATCTGATATTCATAATTTGGCCAGAGGCATGACTTTAAAAAATGCAGCTGCAAATTTACCTTATGGTGGAGGTAAAGCAGGAATAGTTTCAGAAAGAGGCTTACCATTAGAACAACATGAAAAAATTGTTCGAGGATTTGCTCGATTAATAAGAAAATATCGAGAGATCTACATTCCGGGTCCTGATGTTGGTACTAACGATTCGGATATGATGACGATTGCCATTGAAAATGGAATTGATAGTGCAGTTTCCAAACCGTTACTAATGGGAGGAAATAGAATTGATGAACTTGGGGGAGCCGCTGGTGGTGTAGTCACTGCACTGCAAACTCTTATAGAAATAATGCCCAGATTAAGAGTCTTACCTCAATTTTCTAAACTGGAAATTCCAAAAATAGAGGATTTGACAATTTTGATCCAAGGGTTTGGAGCTGTAGGGGCTCATGCCGCCAGAATTTTTAAAGAAAGGATTCATTGGGTTAAAATAACAGGGATAAGTGATTTAGAAGGTTATTTATACAACGAGGTTGGTTTACCCGTAGATGAGTTATATGAATATTGGAAAGAAAAAGGGTTAGTTACTAAAAACTATTACATGGATAAAATATTAAAAGAAGGACATAAATTTCCTATAAAGTTTTCTACTAATTCAAATAACCTTCTTTTAGAGGATAGTTTTTGTCTCATTCCCGCAGCACCTATTTTTAACTACCTTGGAGTATGGAAAAATGAAAATCCATCAATGACTGTAGAAAGAATGGGACGATGGAGCCTTATAGTTGAAGGAGCTAATACTTATTCACCTGATCCAAATAGAAAAGCCGCACGAATTAGGATGGAACAAATAGTTTACAAAGAAAAGGGAGTCATGATTGCTAACGACTATTTAGTAAATTCAGGTGGTGTCATTTTCGCAGCTCAAGAAAAAATAATCAGCACACCGGAGCATTTACATATTCCTGAAAAGATGCTTGGAAATCGAGATGCTGTACTCTCCTGGCTTGAAGAACATAAAGAGGAATTTGCTGAACTATCCAAAAAGCGATTAATCGCGGGTGAAGAATACCGTAAAAAAGTTATCCACCATAACATGATTGAGTTAGTGGACATATTAGCAGCAAATCCAGATATTTTGCCTTGTATTGCAGCTGAAAAAATTAGTTTACAAAGATTAGTTGCAAAAGAACAAGAATTAACTGCAAAGGATATCATGGAATCCCTTCCTACAATTGATGTAAATAGCAAGGCTCAAGATGCTGCTGCTTTAATAATTAGTGAAAATAGTGGTATAGTTGCGGTATTAGAAGAAAAGAAACTCATAGGTGTTGTCACGGATTGGGATATCACGAAGGCAATGGCTGAGAATGCTTGTGACGTGAATCTTAATGAAATAATGACAAAAAATGTCATTACTGCACCTCCAGATTATACTATCCTTGATCTCGTTAGGAAATTGGAGCAACATAGGATTTCTGCCATGCCCATCGTCGAAGATGGAAAAGTAATGGGTAAAATTAGTTCTGATTTAATTACTCAACGATATATCTTACAAAATTTAAGAGAATCCTAAACAAAGAAAAAACGGAAATCTTGAGGATTTTTAGACAAGAAGGTTAAATTGAATCTATAAAACCTTTAAACTCGCTGATTAGATCAGGGGGAGCATTATTTAAGTTTGCTTGAGCAGTAAAATTGCTCCCTCCTCCCTTCCCACCAAACTTGCTAATTAATGCTTGAACCACTCCATTAGCACTTACTTTTTCGGAAAGAGATACAATTTGATAACGGGTTTCCCCTAGTTTTATAACTAATAGTGAATTTGATGGAAATTGTTCCATTGTTTTCTTTAGGATTTTACTGTCAACTTGATATTCAATCAGAAATAAATAATAGCCCTCATGCACTTCGGTTGGACATTTAGAAGTGAGTGTTAAATTGTTTACTTTTAAATTTTCGATAAGTTGTTTATTTTCTTCATGTTCAATCAAAGAGGACCGAATTTTGTCCGGAATTTTTACCAAGGCTGTATTCAGCTTATCAGAAAGATTTATTAAATCAACATTTAGACTTGAAATTAAATCTAACGCCTTTTTCCCTACATGATATCTAATATTCGTTCCTTTTTTAAAATCCGTCAAGATGACCGGTCCTATTTCGATTGATTTTTTTAGATGAGTACCTCCGCAGCATACCAAATCAAGATCATCAATTTTAATGAGACGTACTTCTTCTTTTTCTGGAATTTCAGATCTTATTGAATTTTTAATTTTAGAAAGTTCTTCTTTATTAAATATCTCTGCTGTGATGTCTTTACTTATTGAAGTACAGATTTCATTTAATTTTTTAAGTCCCTCAAGTAATTGCAGGTCATTTATTGGATGGTCGAGCTGGATCGAAACTTCTTCAAATTCAATATTTGCTCTGGAGGTTTTAGCGCTGTATAATTCTAAAATTAAGGCTGAAAAGATATGTTGGGATGAATGAGCTTTCATTATTCCATGACGATATTCCCAATCAACTTTTCCGATTATTTCATCTCCTATCTTAACTTTTTTGATGAAATCTGAAGAAATATGATGGATTATATCCCCCTCAATTATCTCCACTGCATCCACTGAAGATTGGTCTTCACCATACAGCAAAATTCCTCTATCGCTTGCTTGGTTTCCACTTAAGGGAAAGAAAAGGGTTTTATCTAAGATAATTCCTCCTTTTTGAATGGAAACTACCTTAGCGGTGAAATCTACAGCATAAGGATCGTCCCAGTATAATTTTTTAGTCATTTTTATTTAGTTCCATTGTGTTTAATCTTAGTTTAGTTAAATTTCATAAGATGAACAAATTTAATATAATTATGAAATTACATAAAACTTTAAAGATTAATCCTAAAAACAATGATAAGTCAAATTTTAAAGGTGTAAATACATTTTTTTATGACCAAAAATTCACTCCATCTCAGCAAGAAAGAGATCTGCGATTCTCAGCCATTTTTGTCTTATATCGGGATCGATTGAGCTTTTATTTGCAATATCTTTCCCTTTTTTAAGATTTTTGAGTGCTAAATCACGATTATCAAGCGCTTTATAACAAATTCCTAATTTAATATAAGTTTGGTAAATATACCACTCATTTTTACCCATTACAAGAGCCTTCAAAAATCTTTTTAC
>DAOUVJ010000123.1 GCA_030667705.1 Promethearchaeota archaeon
GAATGGATTGATGAACTCGGAGAGCTTACCCAGCTTCACTTCCGATTAAACAAGATATCAGAGATTCCCGCTACTCTTGGAAACTTAAAACATTTAAAGTGGCTTAATTTAAATGATAATGATATAGAAGTGCTTCCAAAATCAATTGGGGGATTGGAATCTCTTGAAGAATTAGAGATTAATGGAAATAGACTAGAAGTCATTCCACGCGAAATAAAATCTCTTAAGAATCTCAAGCGATTAAACATATCAAGAAATAACATAGAAATGCTTCCTTCCGAAATTGGAAACCTTTTAAATCTTACTTCACTGGATATTTCGAACAATCCTATAAAAGTTCTTCCAGAAACAATTGGAAAACTTAAAAAATTGACATTTTTAAACATTAAATGGACAAGATTGGATAGTCTTCCTGAATCCTTATTGGGACTTGATTCATTAGAAGAAATAGTATGGGATAGTGAGCAATTTGATACGATTCCTTTAGTCTTAAAAAAACTCTCCAAGCGCGGAGTTGAGTTATATCCTGCGGTTTGGGATGATGAAGATTTCCCTTTCGAGAGGCTTAATATGAATTTCGGACAAATTCGTGAATTCATAGAAAGGATGAATGAAAAATTGTCGTCTTCTGGATGTAATCATACCTTTGATAATTTTGATCGATCCCTTGAAGAGATAGGAATTACAAAGAGCGTTCAAAAAGAGTTGCACCGGATGTGCATTGAGTTAAGCGCGTTCTGTGATTGTGAAGTCCTCATGAACGCTGCAAACTCATTATTGGGAAAAGAACCAGCCATATTCTATGACCCTATGGAAGAATTTGATGAAATTAACAAAGAATTTGATGAGTTTATGAAGAAGAATTTCAACAAATAGTGTGAAGTTTAACCATGCTAGGAAAAAGTTGATCCAGTAGTAAGAATCATGTAACCGATCGCAAAATATGAAGATCTGGTAGCACGGTTTTTAACCATTTTAAGTAAAACATCCATGTGCTCATTAACTATTTCTTTTTGGATAAGATCTTTGCCGAATTGGATATCAGTAAAACAATAATCTAAACCTAGAGCGGACATCATCATTAAATCAAAGATATCCATCTCGTCATCGTCCCACATTACTTCAGCGGATTTTCGTGCCATCTTTTAATATTTTACCATCTAATCTTCTATAAAATAATAAAACAAATTTATATATATAAATATAGGCGAATTCTTTCATTTTAAGATAAATAGAAAGCTTAAATGAAAGTGCCATCATAAAATAGTATTAGAAGCTTGAAAAGCGCATTAAAAAAACAGTAATACTCTATAGATAGACTTATATACTATGGTTAGCATACTATATATAATACACATTCCCTTTTAACTCAGTCGGGGAGTAAAACACATTTTATGGAAATATAAAAAATAGAGTAAATAAAAATGATAAAAAATGTAAAAGGATTGGATCCTGAATTCAAGGAATATGCATCGAAAGTTGAGTCTGAAATCAATCGTGGAATTTCAAAGATATGCATTTTGTCAGTTATTAATGAATCTGGTGAAAATGGTATTCATGGTTATCAAATATCAAGAGATCTTGAGGAACAAACAAATTCCATGCTAATTATTGAAGAAGGTACATTATATCCATTATTGCGGAAATTAGAGGAAGATGGATTGATAAAATCACGTCGAGAGGAAGAAGGCAGAAGACGCAAGTATTATTCACTAACTAAATATGGTAAAAAAGTATTTAATTATTTAGCAGGTTTTTATTCAAAGCTAACAGAAGCCATTGGCTCTTTATTTGATGTGAATGTAGAATTGAATCAAGATCGATATTTATTTTGTCCAATGTGTGCAAACAAAATTGAACTTTCGAATTCGGAATTAAAGTATTGTGATGCATGTGGATATAATCTTAAAAACGATTTAGGTACAAGAGGTTTAAAGAATGAATGAAATTAGAAATGTAAATGTGCAAAATATGATAAAATCATATTTAAAAGACGTGAAAAAGGCTCTTCCAGATTGGTTAAAAGAAAAGAAGGAACATAAAGAAATTTTAGCTGACTTGGAAGAACATCTATGGCAAAAAGCATCAGAATTATCAAGCAATGATGAACCAACTGAGGAATCGGTTAGACTAGCAATTGAACACATGGGTAAACCTGAAACAATTGCTAAAGAATATAAACGGAGAGGTGAGCCAAAAGTATATATTACTAAAGAGATGTGGCCACTTTATTTAAAAGTGCTCTCCATAGTCTTTGCAGTTATAGTTGGGTTACAATTATTTGGATTAATCACTTCAGCATTAACCGGGCTCGTAAACTTTTGGGACATGATTGGAGGGCTCGTAGTGGGAATTCAAAGCGGTTTATTATTCTCATTTACGATTGTTACTATTATTTTTGTCGTATTATCAATGGAAGGGTATTTCCCTGAAGATTTTAAATCTAAAAAAGATCAAAAAAAACATAGAGAATTAGTTGAACAAGCTGCTGAAGAAGGATTACCTATCTCTAGTACTAGCACTGGAAAGATAATGAAGCCCTTCATCAAACCAATTGGAGAAATGATTGGAGGGGTATTAGCATTATTTTTTGGAGTAATTTTCTTATTCCAACCATTTCCCGCCGTTATTTTCTTTCCGGAATTTCTTATTTTACTACGTGGTTTTGGCCTGATTTGGATAATCGAAGGATGCTTAGATATATCTCGAGGAATAATAGGAAATCGTCGACCAGAAAAACATCAGATCATTCATGGATTTTTAATTGTAGTAAAATTGGCAACAATACCCTTATTAGTTATTCTGATGAATCGACCTGAAATCTTTCCATTATTTTCAGAAGCTTGGGTACATGTAGGAATTCCTGTAGAATTCTATGATGAGTACAGAGGAATTGTTGCAATTGTGATAGCTATTGTCTGTCTTACTACTATAGAAGATATATATAGAATTGTTAAACTTCAAAAATACAAATATTAAATTTAATTTTTTTTTTATTTTGTTTCTTTTATTAGATATGTATAGTATTTATTCATTGCATGAAGATTTTCTCCATTTATATTCAATTTTAATCTGTGCTTTAGTATGTCATAAAGCAAGTCTACTCCATAAATTTTACCGAATTTACCTATAACAGAATATAAGATTTTCTTGGCATTATTGGTATCATTAATTTTATCTGCAATTTCGGCTATATCCGGATTCTCATTAAAAAATTGCAGCACGTCCTTTATGCATCTTTCACGAATAAATTCATCTTGAAAACCAGCTAATTTTAGTTTTTGGTTCTTAAATATCTTGAAATTTAATGAAGGAATATCACCCAAAATGACACTCTTTTTAGTTTTTGATTTGCGATAATACTCAAATCCATTTTGAAGAGATTTTCTCTCATAAAATGTATTAAAATAGAGTGCATATACGGGACTATGGGTACCCGATTTTCTCATGTTAATATAATATACTCGACCGTGATATAGCTTTTGGCAAGTTTTTTCGAAGTTCAAAATCCGAACCCTATGTTCATTTCTAGGCAAACGATCAAAAGAGCTTCCATTAAATACCCATAAGACATAGCAATCGTTATCATTGTATTCTTTTGTTCTTTGAATCAAATCTTTTACTAATATCATTGAATGTTGCACCTCAATTACTACTTTTTTACCATTGGTTAGTTCACAATATACGTCGGCAATTCGGTCTCCGATATAATATTCTTCCATGATTGTAGTTATATCATTCTCGAGAGGAAGATTATGAACAAAATATTCCTTAATCTTAAGATGTTCGATAGATTCTGCTTCTTTCTTTTTTTGATTTTGAAATTCAATTTGCATGTCTTTTTATCTAAATGTATGTTTTTAAACCATAGCTTTAATTAATTAGATAAAACTTAATAATCGCGTATTGATTAAGTAATTTTGAGGATATTGATAGAATTATCTGAGAAATTAAAAAAAAAATTAGATAGTCTAATCGCACTATTACAAGCTCATAAAGTAATAGTTGCTTTTTCTGGTGGTATTGATAGCAGTTTACTTGCCTATTTATCTAAAAATAATGCGAAAGAAACTCTACTTATTACCATGAAATCATTACTATATTCAGAAGAGGAAGCTAAAGAAGCAAGCAATTTTGCCTTAAAGTTTAACATTCCTCATTTATTTCTCGAAACTGAACCACTTTCTAATGAGGAATTCATCAAAAATAAAAACAATAGATGTTACACCTGTAAGAAAGATATATTCGCGAAGATTTTAAAAGTTAAAGAAGAACGAGCTTATAATTTAGTGATAGAAGGTTCAAATATCACGGATCTGGGAGATTACCGACCCGGATTAGATGCTTTAAAGGAACTCAATATAACATCACCCTATATTAAAACAGAAATAGATAAGGATGAAATTAGAGTACTAAGCAAGTATTTTCAGCTAGAAACTGAATCGAAACCCTCGGGAGCTTGTTTTGCCTCTCGTATTCCTTATAATCAAGTAATAACAGAGACTAAATTGAAGATGGTAGAAAATGCAGAAAAATTCTTAAAGGATTCATTTAATTTAACACAATTAAGAGTAAGATATCACGATGAAAAGATAGCACGTATCGAGGTCTTGAAAGACGATATTGAAAAAATTATTACCGATAAAGCCAAAGAGAAAATTATTAAAAAATTCAAGGAAATTGGATTTTGCTACATAACAATAGATTTAGAAGGATTTAGATCTGGATCCTTAAACGAAATTCTTTCCATTTAAAAATTTGAAGATTCTCCTCGAATATAATCGATAATTTCCCTTCGTTTATTTAAAGATTGACGAGCTACTCGTTCTACCTTCTTTTCCATAATATCAATTGCTTCTGGAGTTTCTTCACCTATCTCTTGTTTAATTTTTGTATAAGCTGATTCTCTAAATCGGGGCAAAACATTTTTCTTTTCCTCTCCTTCAAATATCATCGATACATCCATTGAATTATCCACATACCCTATTTCTTTACATTTAACGTTGATTTCGTTTAGATCACTAATAATTTGATCAGAGATCTCACTGGAACAGTAAATCAATAGAGCATCTAAAGATACACCTAAATAATCAACTCCTACAGATTTTAACAAATTTAATACGATGGGATTTACTAAACTTCTTACTTCTTGTTCAAAAACAGTTACCCCACATTTTGCTTCATAATTGATTTCATATAAATCTCCTCTCAGACCTCCATTAGTCACATCACACATGGCACGAATTTCATCCACATAGTCTGAATTTAAAATTTTCTCACAAGCTTCAAGGAATTTAATATTCATGGTTTCTTTAACAACCTCATGGTGTCCAGAATAGATTGCGGTTGTTGAAATTGTACCTCCCCCTGCTCCTTCAGTCATTAAAATCTTATCTCCTTCTTGGATATTTCTTCTTGCCAATAAATTTTTCATCGCTAATCCAATTGCCGCAATCCCTCCAACAAACCGATTTCCAATAACCATATCTCCACCAATCCTTAAAGTGGAACCTGCTGTGATTGGCACTCCTGCTAATTCTGAAATTGTTGAGACACCTGCCATGAAATCAAAAAGTTTTCCCACATCTGCATCATCGCCTAAATGAGCATCAATCATTATCGATATCGGCTTTGAGCCTTTGACATAGAGATCTCGAAGTGCGGCCCTCGTCACATGAAATCCACAGATGAATGGAAAGTCGCTAAGACGTGAATGAATTCCTTCCATTTTTGAAACTACTATTAAATCCTCATTTTTTACAGGTTTTTTAAAAATTTTTTTTATTTCACTGACACGAATAGCACCTGCATCATCCAGAGACTTTGGTGAGAGATAAGGCTTAATTTCAGTCTCTGACACTTCACCAAGTAATTTATGAACAAAAAAATCACCTACTCCTCGACAACCAACTCCCTGCTTTCCAATTGTAATGTTAGCCTTTTCAAAGTCTAAAATCTGACTAATAAATGGATCTGAAACCAAAGCAGCATCGCTTTTTCTACATTCTTCTAAAATCGCCTTAGCAAATCTCAAAGCTAAGTTTTCATTAATATCCTTGTAATCAGAATACTCTTGTACTAATCTTTTAAGAATTTCTTCATCTGATTTCCCTTTTTGAATTAACCTTCTTGTTAAACCTTCTAAATCACTCAAAAGAATTCACTCACTATCTTGTTTATCTAGTATAATTTATGAAACGTACTGAAATTTAATAAATTATCGTGATTTGGAAAAAGAGTATTGTTATTTTGATTTTCTAATGAGAAAGATTAAAATATTCCATATTTACTGCCTTTTCAATATTTTTAAATAACTTCTCTAACGAAAATGGTTTTTCTTTAAAACTGATTGCTCCTATAGACAATGCTATCTCTTTAATAGTTTTATCTGCACTTGCAAATATGATTTTGGGTTTGATTTTACTAGAATTTGCTAATATCTCTTTTGTAGCTTCGATACCATTCTTAATTGGCATTCTATGATCCATTAAGATAACGTCAGGCTTATTTTTGAAATCTTTGTATAATTTGACAGCTTCTTCACCATCTTTCGCAGCTCCAATCACATTATATCCATTTAAACTTAAAGCTTTCTCATACAATAACCGTAAAGAATGATCATCTTCGACAATTAGGATATTTATCATTTTTTTCCCACTTTAATTAAAAGTGATGTTATATTATTTAATTCTTACGGAGGACTAATTTTTAACAAAATCGTTAAAAAAATGAATCCATTTGGATACAAAATATAATATAAAAACTCCATTTTTTAATTGTTTGGTTCTCTTGTTCTTTTTAAATCAAATTATGAATTGACCTAAAATGCATAGAAGAGATGTTTTCATCATGATCTCAATTATATTATATTTATATTAGTTTGATTATTCATAATATTAGTTTTGAATATAGAGTGCTCTACTAAAATGAGAATCAGAATTACAACTCCTTGTCGCATTCATCTCTCTTTAATCGATGAAAATGGATACACGGGAAGAGTTGATGGAGGAATTGGACTCATGTTAAATCGTCCAAATGTTGTATTTGAAGCTTCGAATAATGCTCAAGAATTTAAGATTGAAGCTCATAAATATTATCGTGAATCAATAGAAGTGATCAATGAGAAAGCCTCTAGAATTTTTAAAGCTTTTAATGTAAGTAATAAGAATTTTCACTTTAATTTGAAACGATACTATCCCTCTCATGTAGGTCTTGGCTCGAAAACCCAATTATCTTTAGCAATTGCCACTGCAATTACAAAATTGAAAAATTTGTCAGATCTATCATTGAGAGAATTGACTAAATTAGTGGAGAGAGGAGGGACTTCAGGTATAGGATGGAGGGGTTTTGAAGAGGGTGGTTTTATATTAGATGCTGGACATGATTTTGGTAAGGGAAAAGAAAAAGAAACATTTCTCCCTTCCTCGGCATCAGTAAATGCCGATCCCGCAATCACTATACTGAGATATCCAATTCCAGAAAATTGGAGCTTTCTCTTAGTCATTCCAAATGTTGAAAAGGGGGCTTACGGTGATGAAGAAATTAGCATATTTCAATCTCACGCTCCTATCCCTAAAGAGGAAGTAAATGAAGTTTCACATCAGATTTTGATGAAATTAATACCGGGATTAATAAAAAATAATCTTGAATGTTTTGGAGAAGGCTTAAAACGTATTCAAAACATAGGTTTTAAAAAAATAGAAATTAGTTTGCAGCATGAAATCGTTAAGGACTTGTTGAAATTTTTCGATAGTTATGGCTTAAAAGCCTATGGAATGTCATCTTTTGGTCCAAGTGTTATAGGGATTACAGAAAATGAAGATACTACAACAATCTTATTGAAGGAAGTGCAAAAACGATTAAAAAACATAGGCGGCCATATCTATATTTGTAAACCAAATAATTGTGGAGCAAAAATTGAATTTTTGGATGATAATGAATGAATGACTATGATGAAAATGATTATTTTTCTTCCGATTTGAGCAATAGGGAGCGAGCTACTTTTGAAATTGGTATTAAATTAGGAGCACTATATCATTTATTAAGTGGTGTTCCAGTTTCATCAGATAAAAAAGTAATAGAATCAATTGAAAAAGGATTTGAAGCTTCAATATCTTGTCAACCTTATGTAAAATCTGTGAAATTAAAAATAATAAAAGATAAAATTGAAGGAGATAAATCAACTGAACTTGATTATGATGAAATTAGTGGTGAAAAAATTAAAGCTGTGGTAACTATTGAATATAAATTGATTAGAGTAGTGGCTAAAATTGAATGGATTGAAAAATTACATTACCCGCTAATGTTTGTTGAAAAAATCGAAGAATTATAAGGCTGTTATAACAACTTAATATAATCTTTTACAAGATTTACTGTTTTTAAAGCACTGGAATTTCTACCAAATTGTGTGATCATCTTTAGGTATTCGTTAATTCTGGTTTCAATTTTTGAACATAGTATATCATCTTTATTTTCTCTCGCGATCTTCAATCTAGTTGCGAGAATAATGCTCTCCAATGCAAGATTTTCGGCTCTATTATATAATTTGAATGATTCTTTTTTTTTTATGGAATAAATTACTTCTAATTCGAATTCTGTCGCATTTATAGTCCCCATATTATCTTGTTTCATAATTTGAGTTTCATTTACTACATTACAAAATATTACCATCCAAGATTGCTTTAAATAAGGGATCTTGTAGTCCTTTCTTCTATAATTATAATCATAGTAGAGATAATCTTCAATAGGAATTCCCTTGAAACCCCCCTTAATTTCTTTTAAAGAGGCTTGGGCAAAAAGAGCTACATCATCAATGAAATTAAGAGATACAGTTCCGCATTCTTTAATATTTTCATGAGTCATGGTGTTATAATATGGTTTTATTTTGAGTAATTTATCATCAATTATTCTTATACCCATTGAAGATGTGTTTGGATACTCCTTTTTTTTTGAGATAGTGCAAGCTAGAACTTCATAGAGACAATCTTGGTATAAACCATGATCTTGAAGGTTACCCATCTTCTATTCACCAATAAAAAATATTATTTTTAATATAAAAAGAATTATTACAATTTCATAATTAGCAGAATTAAAAATTATGTTTTTTAGTAATTGTCTTTCAATAAATATTGATTAAAAAAGATGACACCTCTTAACTTAATTTATATTAAGGACAGAAATGTGAGAAGAATATGAGAATTAACAAGGAAATCCCCTCAATTACGACCCTATTACACGATATTGGCAAATTGGGGCGGAAAGCAGGAGAAAAAGGGACTCATCAAGAAATTGGAGCGAAATTTCTTCAAAAAGTCTCCGAAGATCTGCCCACAAGGGTTAGTTCACCTCTTATCGTTATTGGCATAGATCCCGGGTCTTTAAGTTGGGATTTTTTCGGTTTAAATGGAAAAGAAATAATATTAGATGCTTCAATCCCATCAAAAGAGATAATTGCTAATCCTGAAAAAGCAATATCAATAA
>DAOUVJ010000064.1 GCA_030667705.1 Promethearchaeota archaeon
CCTCCATTTCGATGTGTTTTCTGTCTACTCCTTTAGTAGGTTGCAAAGCTGCTAAGTCTCCAATTCCTAAGTGACCCCCAAATTGAGATAGGATTGCTGTTTTCCCAGCATTATCTAATCCGATCACTACTACCTTTTGGGAATCACCTTTAAGATTATCTTGATCCTCTTGAAGCGAACTAATTATCGAACTAACTGTAATAGCTTTCTTAAGATTTTTTTCGATATCAGGGTATTTTTCTATAAGTTCTTTAATTTTTTCTTCTAATTTTTCCTGTAATTCTGCAGATTTTATCGGATCAGTTGTACTTTCAATTCCTTTTAAGATATCAAATGGATATTCCCTATCTAATTTAGATGCGCTTTCAATATCATTAATATCTAACAATTCCTTTAAGACTTTGGCTGCAGTTTTATCCAAAAACTTGTAGGAGTATATAGGTAGCTTCAAAACATCCTCAATAGTCTTTAACTTTGAAATCTTGACAGTATTTTTATCTAAAAATTTCGAGAAAGTGTTAACTATCCGTGAAATATCGAGTTCCATGATAATTATATAAAATATTTTATATTACTAGTTAAATAGATTAAGATTTAAATTTTCACTACCTTAGAAATTATTAATTAACATTTAAATAGTATATTTATTTTAAATACAATATTATAGGTGAATAACTCCAATAAGATTTTCTTTTCAGTTTATAGTATATGCCATCAAAATTAAATGACCATGATTTCTTTAAGGATGACGAGGAAACTAGTTGTTGTGATAATCCCAAAATGAGTGAGGAAGATGGATTCTATGTATGCTTGAATTGTGGTTTTGCATTTAGTAGGATATTAGATGACTCACCTCGAAGAGCATTCACACAAGAAGAGATTCAAAAACGTAAGAGTAATGAAAGAGTCTATAGTCCAATAGGACCTCGAACGATTATTCGAGGAAGTCGAGATGCACGTGGGACATTACTCAGTCCAAAATATAAATCAAAATTTAATAGACTTGCTAAAATTCATAGATCTTTAACAACGAGCTATGAACGGAACTTGTGGATTGCATTACCTAACTTGCAAAGATTGCAGAAAAGACTCGGGATTCCAGATGCCGTTGCTGAAGATGCACTTCGAATATATACTCAAGCAGTAAAGAAAAAGTTAACAATGGGTAGGAGTATTGATACTCTATTAGCTGCTTCCATATTTTGTGCTTTAAGAGTTCATGGTATACCTAGAACAGTCGAAGAGATAACTAAAGTCGCTCAAATTCCTAAAAAGAAAGTCACTAAAAGTTATCGTTTGATCTTGATGGAGATCCTTCCCAATCTTAATTTGAAAGTACAACATTTCACAGCAGATAGATATGTAGACAAATTCTATGATGAGTTGAAGTTGTCAATGAAATGCAGAAATATCTCAGTGAAAATAATAGAAAAAGCGAATCAACAAGGATTTAATTCAGCAGGAAAAGACCCAAAAGGAATTGCTGCTGCTGCTATATATATTGGTTCAAAATTATGTAATGAAAACCGTACTCAAAAAGAAATTTCCAGCTTAGCGAGGGTCACGGAAGTCACTTTGAGGATGCGTGTAAAAGATCTCATGAAATATGTTGATATGATTGAATAAAGTTTTAAATATCAAATTCAATCAAACTTTGTTCTGCTTCAAGGAGGGGGAGATATTCTAGCATTTCTTTGACTTGAGGGAGATATTTCTTTTCCATGTTGTTTAATTTCACTTGAATGATAAATTGGAGACATTTAATATAGAATATATCTTCAACTAATTTTCTATTCAGCCCTAATGACTTTAAAAATGAATTCATATTTTTTTGGATATCAATTAACGATTCTCCTACTTTCATTAGTCCTAAACCTTGCAATAAAATCATAAATGATGCGGTATCAAATTCTTTTTTGTTGGAAAATGATTTAGATAGATCAATATATTTTTCCACGGCACTTTTAAAGTCATTTCTTTCTAAATCTGATAATATAGAATTATAATATATTCTCTTCATGGCTTTACGTTTTTTTAGTAGGGTGTTTTTATCATTTCGAATATCACTTACTTTCTGTTGAAGACTTGCGAACATTTGAGCTAATGAGATGGATAGAATATTTTGTTTCCCTAATTCACTCCTTGATAATGACTCGATTTTAGGTTGATCTACAAATTCTTCTGGTAGGAATGATTCAAGAAGAACTCTCTCGGGCTCAAATAAGATTAATTTATCCTTTAGGAGATTTAACATAAATTGGATTAATTCTGAAGATTTGTTCTCAAATACTTGAATAACAAGAGACATTAATTTAATTTCTGGAAGTTCCTGAACTTTCTCTTGATATTTCATCAATTTCTTAAGAGTATCTTTAAATTTCTGTTTTGCAGCAAGAGGATCTTTAATTTTTAAATTGCTAAATGTACCAAGGATCAAGCTTAGAGCCGCAAACTTCATGAATTTCTTCTCGGCAAGTTTAGGTATTACATCAAAGTAAATTAAGGAAGCATTAGAAAATTTCTGGTTAGTAAGGTCTTCTAAAGCTAAGCGCCAATATTGATTTTTCATTAATTTTCTCTTTGCCTCATCCTGTGGTTCCTTTTTAATAGCATTTGCAAGTGACCTAAATGTTTCTTTGATTTCCTCCTCATTTTCAGTCATTTTTTGAACATCTGAAACCATTTCAAACTCAAGATTTGGATATATGGTCTTTATAGCTAAGATTTCTTCATCAAATAATGGTAAACTACTGGTAAATTGAATTGATTTTTCAAAATTATCTGCTTCTTGATATTTTTTGACATCAATAATATACTCAGCTAAAGCGATAGGAAATACTTCTATATTTGCTAATTTTATTTTTGTATTTTCTAATAATTGTTGGCTTTCTTGAATTTTATCTTGATTAAGTAAAAGTATTGTAGCTATCACTAAAGAAATCCCTGCAAAATTATATTCCTTGATATTTATTAATCTTTCAATTGAAACCATGTAACTTTGGATAGAACCATTCCATTCTTTTTTTGATAATTTATCTAGAGCACTCTTATAAAAGCGTTTGCGTCCTATTCTATGCTTTAATTCACTCTCACGGGTTTGTAATGCATCTCGAGCCATATTTTTAATAATTGAAACTTTTTCCTTTAATTCTTTATCTTTATAAGTTTCTTCTATCTTTTTTAGATCAACAGCTCTCACAGAGGATTCTGCTTTTTCAATTTCCTTGTTGAATTCTAATTTTAACATCTTATTAATAATATTATCGTTTTTAGCATGCGCTGAAGAGAAATCACCGGATTTAATATAGAAACGTACGATTTTCTCGTAGATCTCATCAAAATTAATTTTTTCCTCATCGAGATAAGCCGAGGAAATATTTTCTACTTTTTTCACCAAATTTAACGCTTTTTGGATTCCTTTATGGTCTTCTTGAGTATTTACAATCCGATTAGCTTCCATTTTAATAAACTTAATGAAAAGTTCACTGATTTCTTTAGCTTGTTCATAGAGCATTTGATCCCTATAAATCAATAAAAAATTTTCAAAAATGATATTGTCCTGTTCATAATTTAACTCAACACTTTGTTCATTCAATTTATCTTTAATGGATGTTTCATTTTTAATGAGATAATTCTTTTCACCTTTAGAGATCATATTAAAAAAGTGAAAAAATTCTTGAAATTCTTTTCCAGCAAGTAAAATGTCAAGAGCTTTCTTCAAAATGTTGTCCTTTGCGAGATCCTTTCCAATTTCTTGGTAAAACATGGCTTGCTCCTTTAAGATATTAGCTGCATTAGTAAATTGATCCTTCTGAACATAGGTATCAGCATCTATCAATATTTTCTCATTTAATTTTACGATAATCTGCTTTTCTTCCATGGCAAACTCATTCACCATGTCAAGTCCTTTTTGTATTAGCTCTTCAGATTCTTTCTTTTTCAATTCTTTTTTCTTATCTTCTGTTTTAGAACTTAACTCTGTCATTTTTTTTTTCAGTGAACGCGAGTTTAGTTTGTTCGTTAGCAACATAGCTGTCGCAGTATCTCCATCATCCAAAAAAAGCTTGATTAAACCCACCATTTGGTGATCAATATCTGTCTTCTTTACATCATAAGATTCCCAGAGATTTTCAATTTCATTATAGCTTTCACTCGCGGCTTTTTTTTCATTATCTTTAATCCGTATTTCTAACATTTTTATTAATACAGACTCGAGTTTTTTGGTGAATTTTTTTAGAATTTCAAATAGATCTTCTCTTTGGTAAACGGCAATGGTTAAATATAATAGATCTCGAGCTTCGTCATATTTTTCATTTTCTACTAAGAAATCTACCGCGGCTTCAATCTTTTTTGTTATTTCATTTAATATTTGTAGGGATTCTTTATGATCTAGACTATCAAGAATATTAAAAGCATCTACTACGTTACAAGCAGAAATCCAAGAATTTATAGCCAATCTGAATGCTTCATTCTTTAATTTTTCATCTTTTAATTCAATTGCAACCCATTGTGCTATTGCTTTATACTTTTTTGCAGCTAGTTCGTATTCGCGTCGGTTAAATAAGATATTTGCCAAAGTTAACTCGTTTTGAGCATATAATTTCTTGTAATTCAATGATTTCTCTTTATTTATGTCCATTAAGATATCTGAGGCCTCTAAATATTGATTTGCTTTCGCGAAAAAAAATGCTGCTTGTTCACTAATAATGAACTTTTCGGGGTTATTAAAAATATCAGCTATCATTGCTGCTTTTCTTATTGCATGGGCAGCATGAATAAATTGGTCATTCTTGAAAAAAATATTTGCTAATTGGATAAAGATGGGATATCTCATCCAAGCATTCTCGATATTTAAAGGAGTATCTCCAGAGATCATGGCTAAACATAGACATTGAAGAGGTTGATGAAAATCTCTCGGAGAAAGATTAGCAAACGCTTCTAATTCATAATGAGTTATCCATAATCTTTCTAATAATTCATTAACTGCGAGTGGAATTACTCCTTCATGGTCGTGATAAATGATAACAGTGGGGATATTACGTTTTACAGAATATATTATTGGCATGATCGTTTCAAAAAAATCCGTTTCTTCCTCCTTCATCGGATTAAGGAAATATATAATACCATCAACTATAGGTAATAGTTCATCGTAATCTGCTCCAATGAGATCATTTATTACATCTACTTCTAAATCACATTTATCTTCAAACACAGTGATTTCTTTATACCATTCCAAAAATGACTCTTTTTCTTCGCCATTTTCACCAAAATGATTTGTGACATATGTGGGAATTATATCTGGATTTCCTAATACCAAGACTTTAAAAATATAGCGCATGTACGGCTCTTTCCATTAATAACTTATTTGAATTATTTCACAAGTTTAATTCTTATCAAATTTTTAAAACTATTATTACTATTAAACATTTTAAATTTTAAGTTTAAGCATATCTAGTAATTAAACTAATAGTATAATCACATCTTTTAGGAATAAATCTTTATTATTAAATAATTAAAAATTGAGAAAGAAACTTGGATCACGTCGAGAGAAATTATAAAATCATTCGAGAAAAGATGATCGAGCAACTGGAGGACTCTTTAAGACTCGGTCGAAAATTAATTGACACAGAACTAGATGTAGGGATTCTTAACTTCGTGGTGAGGCCTGTTGTTAAAAGATTTTATGATTATTGGTCAAAACATGATGCTCGTTCTGGAACGCTTGAACAAATTCAGGTTATACTAGAAACAGCGAACAACGCAGTAAATAATGGTGCAACTGAAGATTCAATTAATTTATTCATGGAAAAAACTTTTTCAAGGTATTTAAAAGGGGATCAGGTATTCCGTCAAAGTAGTAAACGCCACAAAAATTATAATAAACTAAAAGAGATAGCAAAGAAATCATATTTGAGTTATTTAAAACAAGTTATCTTGTTACTAAAGGTAAAAGATGACGTGCAAGATTATGCTGATTTATGCTTGCACGCATTCATCTCTAAAGAAGAAACCACAAAAATTTTAACAAAACATTTAGAGTATACAGATGAGAGTATAAGAATTGTTGAAGAAGATCTGACAATATTAAATATTACCATGGGTCGCAAGATTATTATTAAAGCATTGAGGAATGGTTTTGAGCTAAAGAAAAAGGAGTTTTTCGATGGAATCAATAAAGAATTTGATGCTATCAATGAGGCGTATTTATAATAATAACCAAACTATTAATTTTATGGATTATTCTAGTTTAATATTAAATATTCTATTTTTAAAGATTATAATAATCAATTAATTGGTATTTCGTAATGGAACATGTAGAAAGAAATTATATTCTTGTTCAAGAAAGAATGCTCCACCAAATGAATGTATCACTTGGTTATGGTAAAGATATTCTGGATTCTGAATTAGATGCAGGAGTATTAAATTTCGTTGTGAAACCTATAGTGAGTTCTTTTTATAAATATTGGACTGATAAAGACGCAAAAGTAGGGACAAGTGAACAGATTCGATTAGGTTTAGATACTGCTAGAAATTTAATCCTAAATGGAGGATATACGGAAGATAAATTTAATGAAATCATAACTAAAACTTTCAAATCTTATCTTGAAAATGATCAAACTACGAGACAATGCAAAAAAACACACAAGAATTATAGCAGACTAGAAGCTGTTTCAAAACAATTATTTACTTCACAAGTTAAAGAAGCATTAATACTGTTAGATATAAAAGAAGACGTTAAGACTTATAATGAGTTATCAAGAGTAACATATAAAACTAAAGAGAAAGCTTATCAAGCCTTAAAAACACAATTAGATTTAAACGAAGCTGGTATAAAAATCGTTGAGGAGGATGATAGCGTTCTAAAAGTTGCTGTTGGTAAAAATTTTATTACAGCTACACTTCGCAAGGGATTTGATCTCACAAAACAAAAGTTAATAGATGAACTTGACGAGATTTTTTATTAGTTTTATTTAATTATAATTATATAACATTTTTGTTTAGTGATAATACATGACTGACAAAAAGATTTTAAGGACAATATTTTTGAATCTTTTTACTGTTGTTTTTATAATCATGAACTATTTCTATATCTCAGAAGCTTTTGGATCCATTTCCTCCAATTATATCAACAATAGTGGATATATAATACAATTTAGCACGTCTTTATTACTATTTACGTTCTTGGCAGTTTTAGCAGGACCTTATATTGGATTTGTTTCAGGATTCATTGGAGAGCTTCTTATTCAAGTAACATTTTATAAGGTAATTTATTTTGATTGGTGCCTTTTAGTAGCTTTACTTGGATTATTTTGTGGAATATACAAGTATAAACCCTTAAAATATCATGAAGGGATGAAAGTTTATTATACTTTTTTGATTTTGGTAATAACTTCTTTTATCGTGATGATTTTAATAGTTCTCTTTCAGTTCTTATTCCATCCAGTTTCACTGGAAATGGAAGTGCTATTCATTAATTACGGATTCATGTTCTTTACTCAAGCTTTAATATCCATGATTCTACCAATTCCACTTATATTAATTGCGTATGATAAGATCTTTTCATCTCGGGAACGCCATGTTTATAATCAACTTCTTACTCATCATCCGATTTCTGCTAGTGATCACACCTTTTTCTTTCAATTTGGACGAACGAAATTCTATTTTTGTTCAAGATGCTCTGGAGTCATAATCGGGGCATTAATCTCAATGTTTGGTGTTCATTTAATTGAATTAATGTCAGGCGCACGTCTCAATCCTGAAATCGCTGTAATGTTATGCATGATACTTCCAATCATTGGAATGATTGATTGGGGTACTCAAAAATTAAAGTATAGAAAAAGCACGACAGAATCAAGGTTGATAACCGGATTTTTAATTGGAATTGCCTTGAATTTATTAAATTTCACTCGAGAGTATTATTTCTTCATGCTTATAATTATCACGATCTATTTTGGTGCCTTATTTCTATTAATCTACTTTGGATATAAAAGAGACATGAAAAAATTAACTAAGGATATGGATCGACTGTCTGATACTGATGATATTATTTAGTAAGAATCTATAGAGCCTAACACTATGAGGAGTATTATATTTATCCATGGATTAGAATCAACAGGGAAGGGGTTTAAAGGAAGATTACTAAAGAATATTTTTCCTGAGATTCTTACTCCAGATTTTGAACCTTATATTTCTAGTATTTCAATCAAAGCATTGTTGAAAAAAAGAATGCTCCAATTGGAGACAATTTTATTTGAGAATGAAAATTGGATCATTATAGGATCCAGTTTTGGAGGTTTAATGGGTGCCACATATACACTTAAACAACCCGAAAAAGTAAAATTGTTAATTCTTTTGGCCCCATTTTTCGGAGCTAATTTGATAAATCCTTCAAAATTCCAACCAATTGATGTGCCAATAGTTATATTTCATGGAAAGAATGATTTAACCGCATCAATAAAGAAATCAAAATCGATATCAAACATTCTATTTTCAAACTTAGAATACAATATCGTCGATGATGATCATTATCTCCATCCTACTGTTGAAAACATCAACTGGATTCAGCTAATAGGAAAATATGAGTGAAACATTCAAGGAATTAAAAATTGGACTCCATTTATATTTAATAAAATAAGATACATCCTTATTCTATAATAATAATTTAAAAAGAATTTTGATAATTTCGTCATAATAACTAATTGGTTATTTATTGTATTTCTTAATGAACTCTGCAAAAATAAAAAAAATAAAATAAAATTATAAATAATATAATGTGAGATATATGGTAAAAACGCTTTATGTTTGCCGTGAGTGTGGGTTCGTTTTCCCTTCAGAATTGAAGACCCTCATAGAAGATCGAGTCCAAGTTTTCTGTGAAATGTGTGGCATGCCATTTACACTCGCAGGTGTAGAATTCAAGCAACCCTCAGTAAGGCAGCAAGTTCCACCAGTTAAATCTTACTCTAGAGAGGCAATAAGAGAGAGATCTAGAGTGAAATTTAGCAAAGCAATTAAAAGAATAGATACTTTGGCTTTTATTCCCATTCTTATCTTGTCTTGCGTGTTATTAACAACTAGTTGGATTTTTATTGATCCAGCTAATTTGATCAATGAGATAATTGGTAACGTGCTCATCTCTGTTGCAGGTTTATCTATAGCTTATTACGATATAAAACAAATTACTCCAAAAATCAAAGAAGAAAAATACGATGAATTACTACTGGATACATTCTGTTATGGTATTTTGGGATGTATATTTTATGGATCTGGCGTTTTAATTTTAGTTAAAGGAATATTGATAATCATTTATGTAGCTATTTATAGCAAAGATAAGCATCATAAAGCATATAAATTTGGTTTAAAACTTAAGAATTCACTAAATTCTTTTTCTGCTAGTGCTGGATTCATCATATTTTTATTGGTATTAGCTAATTTATTTATTACAGGAATAAATGGGTATTCTATCAGGGCTGGAATAGAGTTTCTCATAGCTCTAATAGGTCCAATAAATGAAATTTTAACAATTGTCATTCTTATCGCAATTATTATTGGTATTTCATTAATTCCCATAATTATATTACTCATTGATCTCAGAAAAAGAGAAGAGATTTGGATAAAAAGCGAATTCACCGCTTCAGATGCTTTTAAAGTCTTTATTTTAGGGATATTTGGTACAGCAATTTTTTCAATGGGTATATTCATTCTCCTTAAAGGTATTTTATTATTCTTATTGGTTGCAGGAAAACCCTTCAATTTGGGAAAAGAGCTTCCTGTAATTGTAATTGAAGAAAAAAGAGAACCAGAGCTAAAAAAAGATCCTTTAAAACACGTTCCTGAAGAACTACCAAAAGAAGAGGATGATTCACAACTACCTCTAATAGGAACGGAAAAAATCGAAAAACCATCAGATGAAATTAGTACAACAATAAGTAAACAAGAGGAAATTGTATCTGAAGAGGAATCATCAAAAATTACACCTCCAATAACAACATCATCAAAAAAAATAAAAGTTGAAAAGAAAAAAGAAAAAAAGCAAGATGATGAGCAACTAAAGCTTCATGAATCACTTTTACCAGGAAAGGATGATAAGGATAAATTAATGGTAAAACAATACTTCACAAAAATTTTCACGGTATTGTCAAAAGACATCAGGAAAATATTATTAGAGCTAGATATTGAAGAAGAAGATAAAATGACATTATTAAAGGAGTTGGCATATTTAGCGAAGGAGGAACAATTAAAATATATTGAATCCGTTAAACTGCTGTATAAAGAGATACCGTTAAAATTGATTAAAAGAATCAAAAAATTACCTAGTGTAAAATCAGAACATTATGATAAAATCATAGAACAATTGAATTTTATGAATGACGATGAACAATTTGAATTCATAAACTTTTTGGAACAGAACATGTAATATGAAGTGAACTTTCTAAAAATGTCGCTTGAAAAAAGAAGAGAACCCAAAGGAAATAAAAAGGAAGCAAATTTAGAGGAAAGTTCATTTAGACAGTTAGATTTTACTCCATTAGTTACTAAAGAAACAAAAGTAACTCCAAAACCGACTAAACCATCAGAAATTGTCGAAGATTTAGCTGAAATAGAAAAAGATGTATTATCAATTGCTGAGAATATTCTAAAATTAAAACGTTATGATGCTGATTTTGATATTGAAATAGATTCTGAGTCAGAACTTCAGAAATATCCGATCCTTGAAAAGTTATATGCAAAATGCATTGCAAAGCTAGCTTATAAGAAAGGATATAGTAAAGAAGATATCTTTCTTGCTATTCGCAGTTTAGAAGAAAAAAGTTGGATTGTTACTAATGAACGTAGAACAAAACTGGAAATACTAACAAACGAAAAACTCGTATCAATATTAAATTTTATAAAGGATAACCCGGGAATACATGCAAGAGATAAAAAAGTAGAAAAAGTATTGAATATTACACGCACGCCATTTTTAAAGCACGTGATGACCTTAGAACGATTTAAGCTAATACGTTCAAAGAAATTAGGCAAATCTCTGCATTATTTTCTAGCAGAAGTCCCTGAAAATTTCGACAAATATCGAGTTATCTTCACGAATCCTTTAATACCAAAAATTGTGGAATCAATTTTTAAAGAGGAAACAATTACAATTTCTAAAATTGGAGAATCTCTTGATATTTATGCGGGGACTATACAGTACCATATCAAAAAACTAAAAGAATTAGATTTAGTTAAAACTGCGACAAATCAAAAAGAAAATAAAATCCACTTAGTCAATATTGAGCTACTAAAGAAATACAATGAATTTTTCAAAGAGCCAGATTTTTCACAGCTTTTAAATGGATTATAATTCAGACTTTATTAATATTAAGTAATCACGGATTTAATTTTAGGTAAGGCTTCAATAACTATTTTAATAGCTTCATCTATCCCTTTTTCCAAATTAGGATGCATCTCATTTGAAGTTAGGAGATCATACTTGGGGTGACCTGGAAGATCAGTTATCGCAAGAATTGATGCTGTTTTTATGTTAAAAAGCGTGCCTAATAAAAATAAAGCCGAGGATTCCATATCAATTCCTTGGACATTAATGGATTGTAAGGATCTTATAAATTCGGAGGTTTCGCAAAATAAAGCATCTGTAGTCCAGAAATCTACTTCTTTTATCCTTGGATTAATGGTCCTACCAGTCTTCATAAGAATTTCCGTTAGAGTTTCATTAGGTTTTGAGAAATAAACAATTTGATTGCCTGTATCCATGTTTTGAATCATTTTCAAGGGATTATTGATGGATTCTAATAGAAATTTCAATGAAGCATTTGAACGAATATATTGGGGGCTCGTACCATCGTCACAATATGAACCAAGTGAAACTAAAACATCACCAACGGTGATTTCTTTATCTCCTTGTATCCCACCACACAAATCTACTCGCAAGACCACTTTTGTTTTGCAGCGTTTTAAACTTTCCATTACCATTGCGATGTTTGGACAACCAACATGAGATAAAATAATGCTCACTCGAATTCCATTTAATATTCCATTGCAAACTCTACCACGAACAACCTTATTCTGCAATTTTTTAACAAGCTTTTTCATAACTGGCTTAACAGCAGGTAGAATTACAATCTCATTTACATTTGAGGAAGCAGTTTCCAAGAACATCCTCACAATTTTATCATCTATAGATATGAACTTCAATCCTACATTAAGTAATTGACTCTTGATATTATTTAGCATTAGTATTTCATCCAAATATTAATACAAATTTAATTATAATTTATAAGTATGTTCCTAATTACTTCAAGACTTATAATTTCAAATAATAATTTTTAAAACTTTGATAAAATACTTTTATCTATAATCATTTAATAGTTTGCTGAATCATACTGGAGAAAGTATATGGGCATGAATAATAAATATATAATTAATAACAAGATTACAAACACTTTCGTAGAGAAGTACACTAAAACATTGTATCGTATAGTAGGAGAAAATAAACACTCTGCTATTAAACCATGTCATTGGTTAGAACAAAGATTAATGACGGGTAGAAACAATCGTAATTGTTATAAAGGTGTTTTTGGTATTCAAAGTCATAGATGTCTTCAAAATACTCCTTCATTACCATTTTGCAATCACCAATGTGTTTTTTGTTGGAGAGATATAGAATTAGGGACACTTGGAAGTGAATTCATTGTAGATCCGGATGAACCAAAAGAACTTGTTGACGATATGATTCGACATCATCAGGACATCATTAAAAATCACCTACCATTAAGAAGATATCTGGATAATTATGAAATAATGATAGATATCATGTATTTCATGTTACTTAATCCCGGTAAACACACTATTAAATCACTATCACAAGAACTTCATATCAGTTCAAATAAAACCCAAAGAGCTGTTAACTTATTAAAAAATCAGAAATTTTTGCATTCTCATCCTTCTTTTTTAAATAATTATGTACTGGATGGGGATATATCTTGTTGTATAGATTCTAGAGAAGAGGTTGAAAAGTTAATTAATCTTTCACTTACAGATCCTGATGATATCATGACCGCTCATGGTGAAGCAATGAATCCTAACCATGCTGCTATTTCACTGGATGGCGAACCTTTATTATTTCCGAAAATTGGAGGTTTAGTTGATGAGTTTAGGAATAGAAATATGACAACTTTTATTGTAACTAATAGTACGATGCCTAGAGTTATTGGGAATATGGATGCTTTACCTTCACAATTTTATTTCACTCTTGCCGCTCCTAATAAAGAAATATATCAAAAAACATGTCGACCAATGATTAAAGATGGATGGAATCGTGTTCTAGATTCAATGAACCTTATCGAATCTTTAGATTGCCGAACATTGATAAGACTTACTGCTGTTAAGAATTTGAATATAAGTGAAACTTTAATTAAAGAGTATGTGAAAATAGTAGAAAAGGCAAACCCTAACTTTTTTGAAATAAAAGGTTTCACCTTACAAGCTAAAGCGCTATTAATTAATGAACGTTTAAAAAGTGAGCGCCCACTTCAAGAATATTTTCCAGATTATAATTATTTACACGAAATAGCTCTGAAATTCGAAGAATTTAGTAATTTTTCCATTATCTATGCTAACGAAACTAGCAGAGACATCTTATTTGCTGTAAATTGGAATAAGGATGTGAATCCGATAATAAAAGAACCATAAAAGAGAAATCCGCTTAAAATTCTCATGTTTTTTTTTGAATAATTAAAAATAAAAAGTATTTCGAATTTACTTTTTTAATCATGCATGTTGTCTGCTTAGATTTGGAGGGCGTACTTATTCCGGAAATATGGATAAATGTTGCTTTAAAAACAGGAATAGAAGAGCTCAAAATAACCACTAGAGATGAGCCTAATTATGATAAATTAATGACGAGAAGATTAAAAATCCTCCAAGAAAATGAAATAACTTTACCCATGATTCAAAATATAATAAAAACAATGGACCCTTTAGAAGGGGCATCTGAATTTATAAAGTGGTTGAGAAATTATACACAAGTTGTTATCGTGACAGATAGTTTTAAAGAATTTGCAATGCCGCTGTTAATAAAATTAGGAAATCCGTTTGCATTCTGTCACAACCTTAAAGTAAATGATGAGGGAATAATTATCGATTATGCCTTAAGAATCAAGGACATGAAAAAGGTAACATTACAAAAATTCAAGGAGATGAATTATAAATCCATTGCAATTGGAGATTCGTATAACGATATTGACATGTTGAAAACTGCAGATCATGGAATCCTTTTTAGACCACCAGTAAATATTGAGGAAGAATATCCAAATTTCCCTAGTTTAAGGAGATATGAGGATTTAAAACAAGCTGTTAGTAATATCATTGGTTTTTAAATCTAATAATTTCAATTCTTAAAGGTAATGCCTTACCATCTTTTTTAATTTTTCAAGGTTTTCTTTTTTTAAAGCGGAAAATTCTATGAATGGTATTCGAGCATCATTTTTTTTGAAGAATTCATTTAGGTGCACGAGATCTAATCCGAATTCTTCAGCGGATTTTAAAAATAAGTTAATTTTCTTGGTTTTATCGAAATTTGATACTTTATCAATTTTGTTCATGATGACCAATAGAGGGATCTCAAATTCATTTAGGAATTTTATTAATTCAAAACTTAGCGGAATTGTTTGTTTATTCTCAATAAAATATTTCTGAATCTCATCTTCAATTCTTAGGATATTAAGCACGATGAAACACAAAAAATAATCCTCATGATGCTTCTCTATATGTATTACGATTTGTTTCTTTAAATGTTCTGCCCTTCTATGACTTGAATGACTCATGTATCCAAATCCAGGTAAATCAATCACTTGAAATTTCATATTAGGTTGAGTTATTGGTCTAATTAATAAAGTACTCCCTGGAGATTTTCCGGTTTTACCTTTGAATTTGCGAGGGTTGGATAGAAGTAATCGTGTAATTGAACTTTTCCCAACATTAGAGTTTCCAATGATCAATAAAGATGGCTTTGGCTTCATGATAATATTAAGTAAATGAGATTTAAATATCTAAAAAATCATCTTTGAGAAAATCATCAAACATTTGTTTCTTTTCTTCCTCCTTTATTACCGGGCGAGTGCTTATTGGTTCTCCGACTTGGTCTAACAGTTCTTTTAGCCCTTTCACGGACACATTGATTTTAAATTTGCTACCTCTCCTGTATCGAACAATTTGTTTTTCATTAAGTGTTAATCTTAATATGTACCCTAGACCAAAATAAAATTGGTGTTCTAAGATTGGATCTATGGGACTCTTACTTGTTACCTCTTTTAACATTTCATATAATAATTGTTTACTTGCAATGTGGTCCTCAGATTGATATACAATGTAATGAAGGGCATGATACCATATCTTGTCACGTTTATTACTTGCCTTCTCCATGAATTTTTCTGGAGTTATGATTTCTTTTACTACTTTCTGTTTACGTTCCAATAATTCTTGTTTTATTCGTTTTTCCAACTCGCTGGATATTCCAGAAGTCGATGGCACTGAAATTTCTTGTTCTAATTGTGGAGTTTTATCTTCCTGCCTAACGGATTTCATTGCTTCTTGCATTTCTTTAAGCTCATCAAATCCAATTTCATCGAGATCGGAAAAATCTGTTAATAACGATTCTTTTTCAGCACTGTATCTCTCTTGTTCAATTATTAACTCTTGGGATTCTTCAGTTGTATCCTCGGAGATGGATTCAATGGGAATATCTTCATCTGATGCGTCTATTTCACGCATTTTATCGACTGCATCTTGCATGGCTTTTATTTCGTCGATATCAAGATCGTCCATATCAGAAAAATCAGTTTCAAGTGCTTTCATCTCTTCAAGATATGTTGACAAATCATCTTTTAGGTTATTTAGATCGGGATCTTCTCCCTCTTGATTATCTTCTGAGTGATCTTTTTGGTCTTCAGCCATCTTTTTGCTTGAATAAAATGAATATTTATTTTCTATTAAGATAATAATTACAATTTAATTCTTTAAATTTTAAGATTCTTTGACATGAATATATGAATGAAAAATAAAATAGATAATATATAAAAAAATTAGATTATTGAAAAGGAGCTACGACTTCTTGTATAAAAACCTCTGCCAACTTGAAACATTTGGCATCTCTACCGGCATCCCCTTCCGCTTTCGAATCTCCAGTATAAGATCTTCTTCGATGCTTGCAGGAACTTTATGAAATCCTAAAAATTCGTATCCGAAAAATGCTCTCCCTTGAGTTGACCCTCTAATCTCATCAGCAATACCGATTAATTCTGCTGCGGGAAGTTGTCCTTGAACACGCACGTATTCTCCTTCAGGATTCACGTTTAGAACTCTCCCTCTATGCTTATTGATAATTGCTAATACGCCTGATTCTGTTCCTTGCGGAGTTTTAACGTCTATTCTCTGGACAGGTTCATATAAATGCGGTTTAGCATCTAACATTGCCATAGAAAAAGCAGAA
>DAOUVJ010000010.1 GCA_030667705.1 Promethearchaeota archaeon
AAATCAGTTAGTGGGGGGTCAATTTGTATCAATTATATCAAGTGTTGTTGGGTTAATTCTTACAATTTTCATAATGTTTTTTCTCAATCCATTTTTAGCTCTTTTATCTTTAGTTATCTTTCCAATATTCTTTTTCTTCACATATTTATTTAGAAAAGTGGCAATGGGGCTCTTCAAAGAATCAAGAAAAACAATTGGTAATGTAACCTCTTCAATTCAAGATAATATTGCAGGAGCAAAGGTTGTTCAATCATATGGACAAGAAAAAAAAGCTTCTACTGAATTTGATAAAGCCAATACAGCAAATTATGAAGCAATGTTAAAAATTAGAAAATTTATGGCTACTATCTTTCCTCTTATTTCGCTTGTTACAACGCTGATCACCGCAGGAATTTTATTAGCTGGGGGTTTTGTGTTTTTAGGAAATGTTTCTGTATTTGGTATGACCGTTTCGGTAGGAGTGCTGATCGCATTTAGTATTATTTTAGTACAATTTTTTAGACCTTTTATGATGTTAATGCAAGTTCAAGAGATAATTGTAGCCTCATTAGCAGCGAGTGATAGAATTTATTCTTTACTTGATGAAAAAGTTGAAATTCCTGAAAGCAAAAACCCAAAACTTCTTGAAAATGTCATTGGGGAGATAAGATTTGATTCTGTAGATTTTGGTTATATTTTAGAAAATGGAGAAGATACAAAATCAGAATCGCCTCAAATCGGATCCCAAGCTATGAGTCCCTCAGGATTGTCAGGACGTCCAGATTTATCAGATAATCCAATGATGAAACAAATGATGAAACGAGCAATGGATTTTATGAAAGCCCTTCCAGAACCATATTCTTCTTTTATGATAAATAATATCATGCTAATGCCTCAAAATATTAGACAGAAATTATTCATGAGTATTATGGGTCAAAATCCTTCTGAAGCTCCAAAACTAATTGATACTATCTTAGCTGAATTTAATTATGCTGTACCAGGTACGGATAATGCTAATAATCATCCAGAGTTGCAAACTACTTTCAAACAGGCTGATATAAAAGCTAATCAAGAAGAGTCTTCCTCAATTCCAGCTCTACCTCCTGAAGCGATCTTACAAATGACTAAAGTTATAGAAAAAAATTTGAAAAGTAAAGCTACAATTCAATCTTCAAGCAGCGGAATGGGTGAAGGGGGTGGAATGATGGGAGGAGGGATGCCACGCATGTCCCCTCAATCTATGCTAAGGATGTTAGCAACCATTAAAATTAAAAAAGAAGTTTATGATCAAATTCCAAAAATAGTTAGGGAAGCATTAGATGAAGAAAAGAAATTAATTCAGCACGAACAATCAAAGGGCTATGTGTTAAAGAATGTAAATTTAGATATCCCTTCAGGTAAAACGATAGCCATTGTCGGAGAAACTGGCGCTGGTAAAACAACTATAACTAAATTGATTTCTCGATTTTATGACGTAAATAATGGAAAAGTAACGCTTGACAATATAGATATCCGAGATATTAATAAGAAAAAGCTTCGCAATTTGATTGGTTTGGTCCCGCAAGATGCGTTTCTATTTACAGGGACTGTAAAAGAAAATTTACTTTATGCTTTCGATAATCCTACACCAGAAATAGAAAAAAAAATGATCGAAGTATCGAAATTTCTCGGTTTACATAATTTCATTGAAACATTGCACAAAAAGTATGATACGAAGCTTAAAGAGAATGCTTCTAATATATCGATTGGACAACGTCAATTGATAGCTTTTGCTCGAGCGTTAATAACGGATCCAAAGATCTTAATTCTTGATGAAGCAACCTCTTCCGTTGATCCTTATACTGAGACATTAATCCAAGATGCTTTAAATAAAGCTCGCAAGGGTCGTACCACCATTATCATCGCACACCGTTTATCAACGATAAAGAATGCAGATCATATAATCGTTCTAGGTTCTGATAAACACGGTATCATAGAACAAGGGGATCATGAAAGTTTATTAGCTTTAAACGGTAAATATAAACGTCTTTTAGATATGCAACTCCGAAATATTGAAATTAACAATCAATAATTTTTATTTTTTTAATCCTAAGAAAAAACTAAATTAAATTCTTCTTTTCAGTTAATTAATTCGATTAAATAATATTTTAAATGAAAAATAATGCCTTTCTTGAATTATAAAGAGAAGAAGATATTTTATCAGATTAAAGAAACCGAAAGTAAAAGTGTAATTATTTTTATACACTGCTCAGGAGGAAGTTCAAATACTTGGAAAAATCAATTCGATCTTGAGGTTAATTACGATCTTATTGCTCTCGATTTACCTTCCCATGACAATTCAAATGAATTTTCGGAGCTAACTCTCGAGTTGTATGTCGATACAATTCGACACCTAATTAAATCTTTAAACTATGACAATGTAATATTATGTGGCCATTCTTTGGGAGGAGCGATTACTCAACAATATTATTTTACATATCCTAAAGAAATCTCAGGTTTAATCTTATGTAGCACCGGAGGTAGGTTAAGAGTTGCACCAATTATCCTAAACTCTTTAAAAACCAATTACCAAGAGTTTTTAGATTTTTTACGCGCTGGAGCGTTCTATATAAATACATCAAGAGAATTAATTGATAATTATATACAAGAAACTTCGAAAATTAAGGCAGAAGTCACATATGAAGATTTTAAAATTTGCGATAACTTTGATACTATAGATAAAACAGATAGCATTGAAGTTCCATGCTTAATATTAGTTGGGAAACATGATAACTTGACGCCGGTGAAGTTTTCGCAATTCTTTCTCGATAAAATTAAGAACTCTGAATTAAACGTAATAGACGATGCTGGACACATGGTCATGTTAGAAAAACCAAGTGAGGTTAATAAATCGATAGAAAATTTTGTAGTTAATTATTTTAATTAAGAAAAATCTCATGCCACGAGAATATACTTATGGTCCTTTTCCGTCGAGACGTTTAGGATTATCATTGGGGGTTGATGTCCTACCTAAAATTAAAACATGTACATTTAATTGTGTTTATTGTGAGATTGGTAATACAACTCACTTGGTATCACCAAAATTTCGTATAAATTCACCCCCCTCTACTAAATTTGAAAAAGAATTAAGAGAGATATTAAAATATTTCCCCCATTTAGGTTCAATTACATTTGGGTATAATGGAGAACCTACTCTAAATGAGAATCTAATGGATTTTTATGATATTGCTTTAAAAATAAGAAATGAACTAAATTGGAAAGGAAAACCGCCCCTCATCACACTTTTTACTAATTCCAGCACGTTACATTTTGAAGATATACAGGATAGAATCATGAATTTTGAAGTAGTTTTAGCAAAATTAGATGTTGCAACCCCAGCTGATTATGCGAGAACGAATCGTCCACATCAACAATGTCCTGATATTGGTAAAATTATCGATTCTCTCATTCAATTACGAAGAAAAATGAACAATAAGCTTGTTCTTCAATGTTTAATGTTAAACTCACATCAGAAGGATGTATATATACCAAATTTTAATGAAAAGAATATTGAGAAATTAGCATTCGCAATCAAAAAAATAAAACCTAATGAAGTACAAATATATTCGCTTGCACGAGTTCCAGCAGAATATTTTGTTTTCTCGATTGATGAAAAACAGAATAATCAGATCAAGAATGTTTTTAATCGGATCATTGATAATAAAAACATTGAGATCAGTTATTTTTAAATCAATTTTATTATTAATTGAATTAATTAGTATATGGTGATGAAATATTGGATATGATAATTGGAGTAGATGTTGGAGGGAGTTTGATACGTGTTGCAATGGCTACAAGTAATTTAGATAACATCAAGATAAAGATAAAACCAACTCCAAAGCAAAATGAATTTTCTATAATTAATTCTATTATATTACTTATTACTGAATTCATGGTAGAAAACAGTATTGAAAATGATCAAATATTGGGAATTGGATTAGCGACTGCAGGTCCTATTGATCAAGTAAAAGGTCATGTTTTTAATAATGCTAACTTAGGATTTAAGGAAATACCATTAAAAATACCCCTATCAGAGAGATTTCCGGGTATCCCAATATTCCTTATTAATGATTGTAATGCCTCAGCATTAGGAGTTCATTTTTTCGAAGCATCTGAGGATGAAAAAGATAATTTAGCTTATATTACATTATCTACTGGAATAGGAGGGGGTGTTATCTGTAATGGACGCCTATTACTTGGCAAGGATGGAAATGCTGCTGAGATTGGTCATGGTATTGTTGATCCTCGAAGCATTTTTCAATGTAATTGTGGAGCACATGGATGTTGGGAAGTTTATAGTTCAGGAACAGGTGTAAAAAATAGAGCAATAGAGGAAATAGAGGATACTAGTTTATCTTCCAAAATATTGATGTTTATGATTGATAATGATAAATCCAATATCACACCAAAGAAACTTTTTCAGGCAGCTCGAGGTGGAGATAAATTTTCAAAAAGTATTGTAGAGCAGTGTGTCTTTTATTCAAAAATAGGAATAGGAATGGTTAATAATTACTATGATTGTTCTTCAATATATTTTGGTGGAGCGATGATGAATGATCAAGATTTAATATTACCCCCTTTAATTCAACAATTCGAAAACGATCCTCTTCCTTTTACCATAAACCATCCACCTAAACTAAAAATTACAAAATATATAACTGAAATTGGTGTAAGAGGAGCATTAACGTTAGTTAAATACAAGTTAGAAGGAAATACAATAGTGTCTTAAATTATACATTCTATTATGTCAGAGAAGAACTTGATTTTTACCATTAGTGGAATACGAGGTATTGTAGGAAGAGATTTAAATGATGAGATAGCAAAAAAAATTGCTATTGCGTTTGGATCATGGCTAAAGGGAGAATTTAAAAAAGTTATAATTGGAAGAGATACAAGACCAAGTGGATTGCAAATAGAGAAAGGATTAATCGAAGGGTTAGTTTCGATGGGTTATGATATTATAAATGTTGGGATCTGTCCCACTCCTGTGATTATTTATATTAAAAATAAGTTAAAAATCCCCGCAGGATTGATTATAACTGGATCGCATAATCCACCAGAATGGAACGGGATAAAACTTCTTTCATCAAATAATTACTTGAATAATAATGATTTAAAGGAAATTCGAGAAATATTGGAACATACTGACTTGAGTTTTTATCCTAAGACCGCGTCAGTGGGAAAAGTTGAAATATTAAATCCTATTCCAGAATATTTAGAAGATTTATATAAACATATTAACATGAAAAAAAGAAAAAAAAATAAACTTCGAGTAGTTTTAGACACGGGTGCAGGAGCTGGAGGGATGGTTACTCCTAGATTGTTAAAGGATTTAGGTTGTGAGGTTAAACTCATTAATGATAAAATTAATTTAGATGAGGTATTTCCTCGAGGAATTGAACCTATTGCAAATAACTTGCACGATTTAATAATGGAAGTATGGCAAGGAAAGTATGATATTGGATTTGCTCATGATAGTGATGCTGACAGATTGGCAATAATTGGAGAAGAAGGAATTTATTATTCTGAAGATATTGGTTTAGCACTTATCATGGAGTTTTATCTTCAAAATTTAGATAATGAATTTGAAGATGTGGTATTTGTCACAAATCTTGCATCATCATTAATGTTTGAGGTTATTGCAGAGAAATATGGAGCAAGAGTGATAAGAACTTCAATAGGAGAATTATTTTTAGTAGATAAAATGAGAACATTAATAGAGGAAAATATTTCTAAGAAGAGTTTTATTTTTGGAGGGGAAGGATCTTGTGGAGGCGTAATATTTCCCTTATTTAATAATACACGAGATGGAATATTTGCTGCTGCAAAAATTATCGAGATATTAGCTACTTCTGGAGATAAGCTCTCTACTCTAGTATCGAAACTCCCTAAATATTATAACTACAGAGAATATATAAAAATTAAAAATATAGAAATTAATAGCTTAATCTCCCAAATAAATGAGGAATTATGTAATGAAGGAGAAAAAGTATCTCAAATTAATAATGATCTTAAATTTGGAAAATCTAAAGAGTGGTTTGTGCTAATACATCCTTCTAACACTGAACCAATTATTCGAGTTATTTGTGAATCGAGAAGTTCATCTCTAGCGAGGATTTACTGCCAGACTACAGCGGAGCTTGTAAAATTAGTAATTTCTAGATTTTGATGAATTATTGTCCATCAATTTACTATAAACTCTCATCTCGTAAACCTAATTCTTTTTTTATTTTAGTAGCTAATTTAATCCCAACCAGTTTTACAATATCATCAAAAGAAGCTTCTTTAATTCCTTCCACGCTTCCGAAACGGATTAATAACTTATTCCTAGTAGAAGGTCCAATTCCTTTTATATGATCTAATACAGATCCTTTCATTTTTTTTTCTCTTTGTTTTTTATGGAGATTTACTGCAAATCTATGGGCTTCGTCTCTTATTTGCTGAAATAATTTTAATACTTGTGATTCTATAGGAAGTTGGAGGGGTTCTTTTCTTTTCGGTAAAAATATTTCTTCATATTTTTTTGCTAATCCTATTATGGGAACTCTATCAATTCCCAATTCCTTTAATACAGCCACACCTGCATTCAATTGACCCTTTCCTCCATCTACTAAGATTAAGTCAGGTAATTCTAAATTCTTTTCTAAAATCATTGAGTATCTCCTCATTATTACTTCTCTCATCATAGCAACATCATCAGGTGTAGATTTTGATCTAATCTTATAATGCCTATAATTTTTTTTATAAGGTTTTCCTTCAAGAAAACAAACCATTGAGCCTGTAGCATCCGTACCTTCAATATTTGATATATCAAAGCCTTCAATAATCCGAGGTATATGTGGAAGTTCCAATATTTCTTTCATTTGTTCCAATATTTCGATTCGGAGTTCTCCATCCTCTAACTTAATTTCCTGCATTTTTATTTCTTGTTCAACGATGACTTTGGCATTTTTCCGGGCAATTCTAATTAATCCAAATTCTTTATCTTGAGCGACTCTAACTTGGAAGTCACTCGCGAATTTCATTAGAACATCTCTAAATAATTCAATTCCCTCATATAATTCTGGAAGAACAATAGTTATTGGAAGATTGGGATCGGTTGATAGGTAAAATTGTTCCATAATAGAAGAAAACATTTTATTTTTTTGGATTACTTTCTCCTTCAAATCTATTGTAAATGAACTTTTATTCACGATACGCCCTTCTCTAATGTGCATTATAGTCATTGCAAAATATTTTTGTTCTCCATCTGAATAATATCCCAAGATATCCTTGTTTTCTTCATTTTCAAAGAGTACATTTTGAGATGTGGTTGAGTTTTCAATTGCCTGCAATTTGTCTCTCCAAAATGCTGCTTTCTCAAAATTCTTAGATTCTGCGGCTTTTTCCATTTTCTTCTGAATTTGCTTTACTAATAAGATTTTTTCTCCTTTAAGAAATAATTCTATTTCCTTTATATTTTCACGATAATCCTTACTACTAATATCACTTATGCATGGACCAGGACATAATTTCAATTGATAATATAAACAGGGTCTTTTACTTTTAGATAATTTCTTTTTACACGAACAATAGGGAAAGGTTTTTCGCAAATCACGAAGAATTTGTATGATTTCCTTTTTATCTGTATACGGACCGATGAAAACTGTGTTTTGAGAATAATTTTCGGGATTACGTACTACTCTTATTCTTGGAAAATCTTCCTCATAAAAAATTGCAACCCAAGGGTATGACTTAGAATCTCTCATAAAGACATTATAACGTGGCAGATAATTCTTAATTCGAATGTTTTCTAAAATATATGCCTCTTTTTCATTTTCAGTTACGATATATTCAATTGAATCTATCTCTTTTACCATTTCTTTGATTTTTTCTTCATAATAAGGATCACTATATGATGTTTTAAGGAAATAGGATGAAACTCTTTTTCTAAGATCATTTGCTTTCCCAATATATATGATTTTACCCTTGTTATTTTTAAACGTATAAACGCCAGGAGATTTAGGGAGACTTTTTCTTTGAAGATCTAAATTATTCATTCATGACACTCTATATTACTATCCATTCTCATATTACATTTATTTTAAAATAGATTAGTATTTAATTATTATAGGGAATAAATTTACTAAATAATAATTCCTTATGTTAATAGAAGGATGACGAAATTAAGGATTTGTCCCAAATGTAAACAACCTAAGCTAAAAACAGCCCTTAATGTATCGGGGTGGTTATCCCCAGATTATTTTGAATGTAAGAATTGTGGTTATTTAGGTTCTTTATATTTAGAAATAGATCCTAATGAACTCACATCAGAAAATGAAGAAATGGATATATGAAGTGAAAATTAATCATGGACCAATTATTAAAAGATGTTGAAAGAATAAGTTCCTTGGAAATTCAAGGAGCCTCAAACGTTGCCGTGAGTGCGATTGATTTTTTAAGTCAATATGCTCAAAGAATTGATTGTGTGGATATGGAAATGTGGATTACTAAGATGCAAGAAGCAAAAAGAATATTGGAACGATCTAGAGTTACTGAGCCTGCGATGAGAAATGGACTTAATTATATCATGAACAAAATAGAAAAATCTAAAAATGAACTAGATGTAAAAGAGATTCCAGCAATAATTGAGGTTTTAAAAAATGAATATAAAGCAATGTTTCAAGCTTCCAAGAAAAAAATCGCAGAAATTGGTGCTAGAAGAATACCAGATATGGAAACTGACGATGATTTTATCATTATGACACATTGTCACTCCTCCGCTGTATCAGCAATATTATTAGAAGCCAAAAAACAAGGTAAAGATAATTTTAAAGTCATCAATACAGAAACGCAACCTCGATTGCAAGGCAGAAAAACGGCAAATAAGTTACTTTCAGCAGGTATAGAAGTAATTCATGTGGTGGATAGCGCAATGAGATGGGCTGTTAATCACTTTAAAGTTGATCTGATAATTGTGGGAGCAGACTCTATAACATCAGAAGGCACCGTTCTCAATAAAATAGGGACGCGTCTTTTAGCCTTAGTAGCTCATGAAGAACACGTTCCGTTTTATGTAGCATCACAATTATTGAAATACAATCCCGATACTACGCTTGGGATCTTAGAAAAGATTGAAATGAGAGACCCAAAAGAAATTTGGGATTGTAAACATAAAAATTTAACAATTTTAAATCCTGCTTTCGAAACCGTAAGTAGGAGATACATTGATGGCTTAATAACTGAAGCAGGTATATTTGCCAGTAGTCATGTGTCTATTTATTTTGCAAAACTATATCCTGATTTAATCAATTAATAAAAATCATAATTTCCATTTATCTAATGCCTTTTTTATCTCATCGTGTGTTTTAGCGTATTCATTTAAACTAATACCTTCAAGTGCAGCTTCGACTGCTTGTCGAATAGCTTTTGCTCCAGAAAAAGTTCCATCGGGGTGACCATGACAGCCCCCGCCAAATTGAAATACCATGTCTTTCCCTAGAAGTTCAATTAGATCTGGAACATGTAAAGGACTTAATCCGCCAGATGCTACGGGTAGTATAGGATTAATTGATCCCCAATTTTGTGTTAACATTGTAAAATCATTCCCTTTAACCTCATTTTTGGTGATTACTTCATTAATCTCTTGAACTTCACGTTTATCTCCTTCCATTTTACCTACAACAGTCCCTGTATGAAGCTGATCCATCCCGATTAAGCGCATAATTTTTGCTAGGGAAAGCATTGTCATCCCGTGTTTTTTATTCCTAGTAAGTGCTGCGTGCATTGCTCTATGAGCATGGATAATAACATTTTTATCATCAAGGTAGCTTCTTATTTCTTGTAGAGCTGAAAAACCTACAGTTAATATATCTAACATGATATATTCTCCCCCATTATTTATGACAAGATCTGCACGTTTTTTCATAATACTCATCTTAGCTGTGATATTTGGCATGTATATTTTTTTCTCGTTAGTTTCCTTCTCAACTCTATCTCGGACTTTTAAGGTTTCAACAATTCTTTTTTGAAATGTGTTAAATTTCATGCTGGTTAAATTTTCATCATCTTTAACTATGTCTAAACCCCCCATCCACGCATCCCCACAAACACGGGCATGTTCAATCTCATTTAAACCGACTTTTGGTTTTACAATAGTTCCTAATAACGGGCGATTTTCAATACCAAGGATTTTTCTTATTCCCTTAATACCATACTTAGGACCATAATGAACATCTATCATGCTTTTTGGAAATGTTACATCTATTAACCTCAAATTTTCTATTACTTTCATACCATAAATATTTCCTGCGATTGCACTTAGAATTTGAGGTATATTATCCAACTCAAATAATTCTTCAGGATATGCTATTTTAATTATTCCGTTATCCTCATTTATATAAAATACTGAAGGCTTCAAGCGTTTAGCTATGTCAGATGATAAAGTGGCTATTTCAGTCCACGTCCCAATGGAACTTTCTTTTGCAATTTCTTCTGATGCACTTTCTAAACTTTTGCACTCATTAGATTTTTCAACGTAATACATTACCACAAGGTCTTTTTCACTTGGTTCGTAATTTAAATTAACATAATCAACCATATTATTCAATACCTTTAATTTCGCGTCTTTATTAATGAATTAAAAATAATTTCATTTATATGTTTTACCATTCCTTAAAATTAACTGAAAATCAAAAAAATTTTATAGAATCATAAATTATCTACAATGATATTAATGAGTGAAACAAAAACTATTACTATTAATATAAAAGCCAGTGGAACTACCAGTAAATGGAAGGATGAATATACAAATGATTTAATGAGATCCATTTCTGAGATGTTACCCCAGATAGATGTAAATCGTAAAGGAAACGAGCTAGAATTAACCGCTCCGGCAAATTTTTCCAATAGGACAATCAAACTCAGAATAAAAAAATTCTTGCATCAAAAAGGTTTAAAAGATAAATTCAGACCAGTATCATATAGGGCTGATGATAAAGCAGGATACATGGTTATTGAGAAAAAAATTATTGAGTTATCTTATTACTAACTATAAACTTGGACTTATTATCCTATCCCATCGTTAGAGGAAATGGGTTAATTAATTATGAATTTTTAAATCCATCTCGACCTAGTACTTTTAATAACGTCCAGAACTGCTTGGTCTGTGATTTCATAAGGTTTTTTATTTTCGGTTGGTTCAAATAGTTTTTTAATGACAGATTTGATTTTTTTATATCTTTCTTTTACATTCATTTTTATTTTTCTCCCTCTTTATTCAAATTAGTAAAAATCAAATTTTGCTAAGATTATAGAGTAAATCAAGTATATAAAAATTATGGTGAATTCCCAATCTTCATCTCTATAAGTCTATAATTATTCTTTATACTTCTAAATATTACTAATTGTTTAAACTTTAAATTTAATATATATCATTTCTATATTTTAAATGTGATTTCTAAATTAATTTCTGTTAAATCATTGGATGACATACTAAGATGTATAAATTTAGCTAGTTTACTTGAACTTTCGGGATGGCCAAAACCGGGTAATGTTCATAGATTAAAAGATTATGAATCCACAAGATTTGAGCATTTTTTAGCGGGGATTTCGGCAATTCAACCTAATTTTAGAATGTTTTGTGAGAGAATTTATGAAGAACTAGAAAATAATGAAAGTGATTATGGATTCATTAAATTAGGTCAATTTTTTGAATCTTCATCCTATCAAATGATGCAGTGGCAACAAGGTGGTAATGTTTTGTTAGGGCACCTCCTTATTTTAGCACCGTTAGCAGCAGCAGGGATCATTTGTTTCAAACAACAATTACTTACTATTGCGAATTTTAACGAGGTGTTAAAAAAAGTCATAAATGATGCTACAATAACTGATACTGTTTCACTTTATAAAGCAATTAAGTTTTGCAATCCGGGTGGTTTAGGTAAAATAGATAAATATGATTTGAATGATGATAATTCAATTAATGAAATTAAAAATGATAAAATTACATTAAAAATTATTTTTGAACTTTCAAAGAATTATGATATGATTAGCAGGGAATACTCAACTAACTTTTCTATTATTTTAAAAGAAGGATTACCGTATTTTTTCAACACCTATGAAACCTATAAAGATATAAATATTGCTACTGTTAATACTTTTTTAAAAGTCCTTTCTAATCACCCTGATACATTAATTATAAGAAAATCGGGGTTATCTGATGCAAAAATCGTATCAGAAGCTGCAAATCGAGTTTTAAAATTAGGGGGGATCGCAACAAAGAATGGTAGGAAATCTGTGATGAAATTAGATAAAAAGTTGCATGTCAAAAATGGTATGATGAATCCGGGAACAACTGCTGATATAATCGCAGGTATTATTTTTTGTGCTTTACTATTTGGTTTAAGATTTTAATTCAAAACCGAAAAAAAAATTTGGTAGTAGAATAAGAAGGTGTATATGCTTGGAATTTTGCGATGAATGTGAAGGGAGTATGATGCTCCCCTCAATAGTAAACGGTAAAAAAGTATTCAAATGTAAGTGTGGTGCGACGAAACCTATTGCTGATGAAAAATCAGAGTCATATAAAATATCTACCAAGATCCAGCATCCTATTAGGAATGAGGTGACTAATCTTACAGATTTTATGGATTGGAAGGAAAAGAACTTACGGAGCTCTATTAAAAATTTTAGATGTAGAAGATGTGGTTACGATAAAGCACATCTTGAAACTCGTCAAACAAGAAGTGCTGATGAAGGAATGACACATTTTATTACGTGTCTGAAATGTGGGAAAATGATTAAAATAGGCAGCTAAGCCAATATTTTATTTAGAATTAGGAATGAGGCAAGTAGCAGAACCGATAAAAAAACCTTTAAAAGAAGGTACCCCCAGACATGGATGTGGGCATAATTTATTAGGTGTTGGATCTCTTGGTGCTGTTTTTTTCATGAAAAAAATAGGTAGCTAAGCCAATAGTTTATTTAGAATTTCTTCTTTTTGATGACTTTCACTAAATGTAACTTTTATTCTTTTGTTCGGATTTTTCCTTCCTGAAATAATTTGGAGCTGACTAATACTCACTTTTAATTTCTTTTTTAATAAATTTAATAATTCTATATTAGCTTTATTTTGCCTGGCTTCTGAACGAATAGAAATTAGGATTTGATCATCATTTTTACTTGGTTTAGCAATAAATTGTCTATTGCTATTAGGTTTAATTTTTATACTTAGTATACATGCAAATTCCGATCTAATTTCAATGAAATTCATTGTTAAGTTCAAGTTCTAAAGAAGATTATCCACATTTTCTTTTAGTTTATTATAGGAGGGAATTGATAATCTTAAACCTCCAGCTAATTTATGACCGCCCCCCATTCCTCCAAAATTATCCTTTACTTTTGAAATGACATTATTTACTCCAATTCCCTCATGAGATTTTAAGTAGCCCCTTGAACAGCGAATACTAAGCTTCATCATTTGGGTCTTCTTTTCAAGACCTCCTAAGAATAACATTTTATTAGGATTTAATAATTCATTTACAGTACTGAAACTTGCAGTGTCTGACCAATTACTTGGAGGAATCTTTCCATTTCCCGCATCAATAAATATTGCTTTTTTTGTCTCAATGTGAGGGAGTTCATTTGATAATATTTTTAAATTAGAAGAAAGGGCGTTAATATATTCCAAGTAGATTCCTTGTGCATATCGAGTAATTGACTTCTGTTGAATTATTGAAAGAGCAGCACTTATATTTTTAAATGAGAGTATATTGAGTAATAATGAGTGTTCAAAAGCGTGTCGTAATAATCCTTGTTTTTGGGGTATAATTGCGTAATTTCCCTTAGATATGTGAGTCTTCATTATAAGCGAATTAATTTCTGTAGGATTCAAATCAACTATCTTCTTATTGGGATCTATATCCAATTCACTAAGTAAGGATTTGATTTTATGATCATTCTCTCCTCCATAACCCTTCACAAATGGTAAAATGCTATTTTTTAATCCATTTTTTATATTATCATTCATGGCACCAAATAAAATCAGTCCTTCCTTGTCATTGACAATCTCTTCATTGACAATCTCTTCATATACATCCTTATTAAATGATTTTAATTTATCCATAGATCTAAGTGAATCTCCGGCGATCCCAATGACAGCTAACCACCCTTGTTTTATAATTGCTGGTTTGATACTTTTAGCAAACATGTATGCGAGGGTAGCTCCTGCTACGTGATCGAGTCCATCATATCCATGTACTGTAGGATTCACAAAAAATAAATTCTCAGGTAAATCATCAAGATCAACCTTATCATCAACTTCATGATGATCAAGAATATAAAAATCTTCCTTTCTTGAAGATATTATTGGAATTAATTCTGTTAATGAAGATCCAACATCAGTAAAGATAAAAGTATTTTTACGTTCATGGCTTTTAGGTAAAATTCCTTTAAGATATGCTGCCCAAGATGATGATCTGTTGTATATAAAATAATCTTGTTCCAAATTCATTTTATGAAGCAAGCTTTGAATGATTTTCAATGAACCTATTCCATCAGCATCATTATGAGTAATAGCGATTATATTATTATAGTGACTATTTGAATTATCGATAAAGTTATCTACTGCATTACTAAGATCTGCTAAGAATTTATTTCGATTTGGTTTCATGCTCATTTACATCAGTTATCATAAAATTTCAATATTCCTAAAACATAGATTTGGTAGTTTTAACTGTTTATTTATTCATCGGATTATGTTAGATTATGTTATATTAATTCAATTTATCCTATTCTATCTCTAAAAGAGGTTTTAAATAAAATAATGATAGATTCTATAAATATAAATATTGGTAAATCTATTTTTGATTAAAAATTGATGTTAAAGTTAAAATCTTTGGAAAAATTATTTAATTTGATTTAATTTTAACTTTTAAATACTAGTTACTATACCTATAGAGAATTATGATACCTTTACTATACAAGAAATATCGGATAATCTTGATTTTATTCATTTTATTATTAATTCCAGTTCTAACAAGTCATATCCTCGAGGATAATAAAATTGATCGGAATTATCATGCTACACAAGAATTACCGAAACCGCTTGCCTTCTCAATAGAAGATTATGAACCAATTTTAGAAGATGGAAGTCAAAATCTTGGTAACATCACAGTTTCAAATCTAATTTTTGATGAGAAAGGTTTTTATAACAATAGTGTGAACTATCCCAACTTACAAGATGATTTCAGTACGGGGGCTCTTAGAATGGCATATCAAAATACATCATATCTCTATACTACTTTATCAGCTCGCTATGATAATCTAGATCAAACAACATTTAACAATAAAATCACTGTTGTATTGAATGAATCTATTAGCGTTGAGTATAACTATTCAAAGTCTGGTGCGGAAGGTTATTTAATATATGGTTTTCGTTTATCTCCAATTTTAGTAAAAGAAGTTTTTATACATAACCAATCAACAGATCCTATTGAAAAATTGGATGAAAATCAATATTCGATTGATTCTTCAAATTTCATGAGCTTTAACTATTACGACTATTTCCAAGTTAATGAAATTGATGAAAATTATGAAAATAATTTTACGATGTATATTAAATATGAATATAATCTCACAATAAATAATTGGTTTTTCGACCAAATTAGTAAAAATCATGTGATAAGAACGCAAGAAAAATCATTTTCTCCAAGCTTTGTATATAATTTCACGTTTGGGGGCCTTAAATGGAATGAAACATCAACGATTATAAGAATGCCTGCTTATAACCTCAAAGCTTTTCTAGAGGTAAATCTTCCAGATAAGGAAGTGTTATTCAATCATACATTGGTAGTATCTGATTTAGAAATTTCAAATTATTTAGGTAGTAATAATGTCATTAACTTGACATCTTACGCTGAATATGTTTCAATTGCGATTCAATTTTCAGCAAATTTTACATTAAGGTTTGAGAATCCACTTGATATTTCATGGGCAATAGATAGATTGATAGAAAATCGTGATATTAGAGAACGAATATATTTTCCTTCTATTATATCCGGTCCAGATAAATTAATCATTCGATATATCACTTTATTTGAATCTACAATTACTTTAGACCAAGTTATGAGTAATTATTCTATATTTAATAGACCGGTGTCATTCTTTGATGCAAACGTTTCCATAATTCATGATGAATTGGAAAATAGTTTAATTTTTACCAAAAACTCAATAAAGAAAAAGGGATTAAGAATTATTATACCATACCTCATGAAGGGTGAAATTAATCCATTTATATTAAAATACAAGGCGACTAAAGATCTAAGAATTATCATCACTGATAACATCAATATGCCGTTAACAGATCTAAAATTGGAACTTTTTTATTTTGACAAGCTCTATGGTACATATATTTCGAATGATTTACTTCAACCCATGGCTCCTGCTTTTACAAATGAAAACGGAGAAATATTAATATCAAATGTGCCAGATGGAATTTATAATGCGAAGATCTATTTAGATGACCAACTACTGTTGGAAGCAGAAGTTACTCCCTTTCAAGCTATAAATTATATCGTTACAGATATTTTCCATTTCCCGACCGTTATCCTTGTATTTGGTTCTCTTTTCGGGATAATCCTCTTAATTGGATTTATCTATCATTTAAAAAATAGAAGTAAACGTTGAACTTGATAGTAATTTTCATAGATAATGTTGAAAACTTCCTTCAATTTATTGAGAAGCGAGTGATGAATGAAATTTTTTATGAGTTCAATCAAATTAAATCCCAAACTGACTTATTAAGTAAGAATAACATGGAGATTATTCTTCATTTTCTTGCAAAGATTGAAAATAACTTAATTCTTTATGAAACTAAGCAAACAATAGTTAAGACGAAAAATTCTGATATGGATACTCAATTAGTGGCATTACAAAAAATTATTAGTCAAGTAGATGAATCATTGGTTCTTGTAAAAGGTAAAATTCGGGAAATTTTTCTATCCTATTCCTCATAATTTTATTTATGCCCGAATAGATTTCCCATAACCGATAAGTCGATATCTTCTATTTATTATTCTTGAAACTGCAAAAATAAAATTTTCAGGTAAACAAATTGGGGGATTAAGGGTTAGAATATAAGAGTTCTTCAATATTTTTACAACAGTTCCAGCAGTTTTTTCGGTTCCTACAACTAATAATAATTTCTCATTGTGCCTAAGATCATGCACTTTTATTTGATCTTCTGTACCTATTACCCGTTCTAATAAATTTACTTCTAATTCAACTTCAGAGATTACTTCAGGTAAAGAATCCAATTCTCCAACTAATTGCCCAATTAAAGAATCACCTCTCGTCATTGATGGATCCAATTTAGTACCTAAGCCTATTAACCCACCGGGATTTGCTACATCTAACCTGTTACTTCCTTGACTTATACTAATAACGGTTGAGGTAAGGGGTGAATAATTATTTTCAATACGTAAACCAGGACGAATCTCGATTGTTGAACCAACTTCAATCTTCCCTTTCAATACTGACCCCCCTATAACACCACCATTCAGTTTTTCAATTGCTGTTCCAGGACGATTAATATCGAAGGATCGAGCAATGAGGAATTGAAATTTATCATTTTCATTCATTTTTGGTGTAGGTATAATTTCTTGAAAAGCTCTAACTACTAAATTAATATTTGCTCCAAAAACAGCTGAAATAGGTATTATTGGAGCATTTTCCGCTACAGTTCCACGTATGAAGGCTTTAATTTGTTTATAGTTTTCAAGGGTTTGTGCTCTAGAGACTGCATCGATCTTGTTTTGAATGATTATTATATTTTTTATGCCCGCTATATTTAGAGCAGCTAAATGTTCACGAGTTTGAGGTTGAGGACAATATTCATCCGCAGCGATTAATAGACAAGCACCATTCATTAATGAAGCGCCACTCAACATTGTTGCCATTAATATTTCATGCCCAGGAGCATCTACAAAAGAAATATTTCTTTTAAATTCTAAAGTACTTCCACACTTTGCGCAATGATATTTCGGTTTTCCCTTTTCTCTTTCCAATTCAGCCATGTGATAGGTTAGATATTGATCACAAGTTGGACAATAAAGAATAGTAGCATTTGAATATCCTAGCTTTATTGAGATACCCCTTTCTTGTTCTTCTGAATGTCTATCGGTCCAATCCCCTGTAAGTGATTTCACTAACGTGGTTTTACCGTGATCTACATGTCCTACTAATCCAATATTACATTCTGCTTGCTGTTTGATTAAATTCTTAAGTTCAGCAATCTTTCCCGTATCTTTTTTTATGTTTGGCTTTTCTTTTTTAGGTAAGGGTGTTTTTTGTGTTGGTTTACTGGATTCCTCGGATTCATTCTCATCAAATATAGTTTTAGCGCTATTTACATATTTTAATGCTGTGGAATCCCCAATTCCTTTAATTTTAAGTTCTATTAAATCTTCTACTCTTATAGTAGCTAATTTTTCAATGGTTTCAATTCCAGCAGCCCTTAATCTATCCGCAGTTGCCTTTCCTATTCCCGGTACATCTTCTAATTCTCTTGCCATTATATTCAATGAAAATTTGAGTTTTATGAATTTGAATAAAATACGATTTATATAAATTCTCTACGTTATGTAAAGAATCCTTTTTTTAATAAATTAATTGTAAAATATAAGATTTTATCTTAGCTAGTGGTCTCTAGGGTTTTTATTCCACCGGGTTTCTTTTCAAGTTCTTTATAGGAAACCCTCAAGAGGCTATCAACATAAAAAGTAGATAATTTACCACAAGAGTTATCTTTATGGATAATATAGACCGGCGCTGGATATTGTGAAGGATCAATATCTTCATTTTCTATTTTGAATACAATTCTTTGTTGACAATGAGGACATGTATTGAATCTAAGGGGCATAATTAATGTGAGTTTTATTTATTATTAATTAAGATCTTATTTTTAATTAGTTATAATATTTACAAATATATTTTATTCTCTACCAATTATTTTATATCAAGATATTTTATATTGAATTAGATTAAAAATGGTTAAATTTGGAATTAATCGCATAGTTCAAGTTTTTTTTCTAATATTTATTATTTCACCAATTCTCATCACAATCAATTTTAAGACTGAAATACCTATTTCATCGAGTATAATAGATTTGGATGATGACTCGCCCAGTATTGATCTATCATCATTACCATCCCCGAATTTTGAAGAGCTTTATAATAAGTGGTATAATTCTGAAATAGAAATGATAATTGTTGCTCCCGATGATGCTAATTTTACCAAGGTATTGATTCCATTAATGGAATGGAAAAATCAGAAGGGTGTTAAAACTGTTATATTGAGTAACTTCTCTGAATATGCAGGATCAGATAATGCAGAAAAGATAAGAAATATGATAAAAGAATATCATGAAAATGAAAATATACAATGGGTACTGCTTGCTGGTGATACAGAAGAAGAATTAATCCCAATCAGGTACTCCTATAATCCCGATACCGTAGTAGTTAGCGGACAAACGGAATATTCAACCTGGGATGAGTATTACAAACCAACCGATTTTTATTATAGTGCACTTAATGGTACATGGGATGATGATGGTGATGGTAATTGGGGAGAAAACCCTGAAAACAATGGAAATGGCATTGACGAAATTATTTGGAGTCCAGACGTTTATGTAGGAAGATTACCCGCTAGTAACGCTTATGAACTTCAAATAATGGTAAATAAAACTTTAAAATATGAGATCAATCCCGAAATAGGGGCATGGATGAATCAGATGCTATTAGCAGGAGGAGTTTCTTCTTTTTCTCCAGCTGAAGATGAAGCACGCTTAACAGAATATATATGGCAAAATTACACTATTAATCACATGAATTTCACTCATCTTGCTAAGACTACATCTAGTTTTACACCTTCCCTTCCTCCAGAACCAAATATTTTGGATGCATTAAATGGTACTTCCTTTATTAGTGGGGTAAATGAGGGATATTCAACGATCATAATAGCGGGTCATGGGAGTCCTACAACAATCTCTGGCTGGGTCACTAGCAATAGCCAAATAACGTACTATTCTAATACTAATGCACTTTCAAGTTCTAATACTAATATGACTTCTTTAATATATGCTGACGCGTGCACCACTTCTTCTTATGATCAAGGAGATTCTAGCATTGGAGAAAGATTGATCAAACGATTAAATGCGGGTGCAATAGGTTATATTGGTGGACTCCGAGTTACATGGTATTTAGATTACGATACTGAATTAGAAAAATTAAATCGAGGTAATGCAAAGCTATTTTGGAAACAATTTTTTGAGGAAATGAATTTTCAACAAGGAAGAGCATTATACAACTCCAAAGTTGCCTATCTTAATAGTGATTACTTTCAAAGGGGAGAAACATCCATTAGATTAGAATGGCAAAGAAAAAACATCTTAACGTATAATTTATTGGGCGATCCAGAAGTAGATATATATACAGATATTCCTGTTTCTGTACCTAATTACTTTGTCTCACCCATCCATGAAGGACAACTTGTTTCTTTCTCTGTTATCGATAATAAAGGACGTCTTACACCAAATGCTAGAGTACACCTAACAACATTGGATGGTAAATATTTTACAGCTTATGCAAATAAAGAGGGAATAGTAAAATTCCGTTTACCTGCGCAATCAAATGAAAAATACAATGTAACAATTACAGGTCATAATTTAATTCCGACTTATTTAAACTTCACAACAATTGAAGATTCTCATTTTCCTGAATTGAGAAATATTGAGTGTATACCCAATACACCTACAATCTCTGATCGAATTCAATTTAATTTTGAAGGGTATGATAATCAGTCGGGAGTAGAAAGCATCACTGTTCTTCTTTCTCAAAACAACTTTAATAATTTTGAATCTTTTCAAGTCTCAAATGGAGTTCTGGATAATGCTCAAAACTTTACTCTCACGTTAAATAAATTAGACCCCGGAGAATATGCTTACGCCGTTGCTATTAGAGATTATAGCAACAAAACACGACTATATTACGATAATGCTTTTAGTTTTAGTATAGCTACACCTCTTATAGAATATGTTTTAATTTTTACTTTAATTTTATTAGTTGGTCTTGCTGGACTCTTATCAATATCATATTTCACTAGTTTAAAGAAAAAGCGATTTAAGGAATGAAATTTGTAAATGGAAAACATATCTAGTGCGTGCTTAATTATTCCTTTTAAACTTAACCTTTCATGATGATAAACTTTAATTACTAGCTCTTATTATTTTTACATACTCTTAACCAAATAAGTAAAGCATTTAAACATAAAATAGCCGAGCTTAATAAGTGGTTAGAGGTGGTAATTTTAACCATATTAAAAGTAGCAATGCGCTAAAGCGCTGGAAGTTAAACTTGTTGGCGTTGAATTTAGTACTTCAATTTCAATTTGTGGGAAATTTCAAACTGTAAGCTCGCTTACGGTCATGGTCTCCAAGGATAATACCCGGTCCCATCCGAATAGCTTTTTTGGCTTCCGAATGGCTCGGGAACCCGGAATCGCTTTTCATTAATATGGTTAAAGGAAATCACTAATCAATTCTTTTCATTAAAAATAATATTTTAAAATTATTTGACCTCAATAATTGATTTGGAATTTTTTGTTGCAAAATATACTCCAAGAGTGGTTAAAGTACTAATAATTTTTTTAAGGTATTAATAATAATTATTCATCATACAGAAACATTCTTTATTTTACCCGATAAGATATGCTAGAAAAGTCTAAAATAATCCTTTTATCTTTAAGAAAATATTGGATTTTAATCGTAGCTTTCATAATTTTCATTATATCTTTTTATAACGTGGAATTGGCTATTTGGATAACAGTGATAGTAATTATTATATATTTAATCACTGATGTGCCTTCATTAATTTTTTCAATAAAATTTAAGAAATTCATTAAAGGCCATAAATCAATTGATGATAAAACCATTTCTAAACTATTGAAGAAGCCCCTTAAAAAAATTCAAGAACAAATGTTTTTAATGAGTATTAGACAGAAAAAGAAAGAATGGTTAGTAATTTTTCTTAATAAACAATACAATTTTTTCAATGAAAAGACCATTGAAGCATTTACAAAATTATACAATGAAGGTTTGGGAGAGAAAGAAATATTAGAAAAATTAACAAATTTTAAAGTAAAAACAAGGGCACAAGTGAAGGCAATTGAAGAAACACTTATTAAAAACAATAGATTAAGCCAAAGAAAAATTTCAGTAAAAGAATATAGAGAACAACAAAGATTTAAATCCTAATAAACTTATTTACTGAATTTTTATAATAGTACCTTCAACTTCTTTTGGTTTACCATCTTTATCTCTAATTAAATGAGAGCTTAATTGTACACGAATTTTCTCTCCTGTAGGTATGGTAATTTCTGCAATAAAATCATGAATACTTCCATTGGTTAGTAATTTTTCATAGTATTCATTTTGAGTATTTGGATCTGAAAAAAATTGAGAAGATGAAGATCCTACTAAAGATTTTGTTAGCTCGATGCCAAAGATTTTATTAAACGTTTGGTTGTGCAAAAGCAATTTTCCCTTAAATTCTCCCTTATAAAAACCAACATCTAATTCATTTAACATTTTTTTATATTTTTCTTCTGATGTTTTTAATTCCCTCGTTCTTTCCTCGACTTTTTGAACAAGAATTTCATTAAGAGATTTTAATTTTTTTTCAGAGGCTTCAAGATTAAGTTCTATCTCCTTTCTTTTAGTGATATCTCTAAAAATTAATATGACTAATTCTGTTTCACCATCTAAATCTAAGGCGGCGGAATTCGATGTAGCCCACCAATATTGTTTATTGTTATCAAGATCTATCAATTTATGCTCATATTCATGAATTAAACCATCCAAAAAGGTTCTAAGACCTATACAATTTTCACAAGGTTTATTTTGATATAGAAAAACCTCATGACATTTTTTCCCAGTTAAATCATTACCTTTAATATTCTTTGCGGCATCATTTACCCAAATAATATTGAATTCTCTATCGATCAAGCATATCATTTCTGTGAGTGAAGATAGAATACCACCTAAAAGTTGATGACTTCCTTTCAATGTTTCCTTAGACCATTTTCGATCCAGAGCATTCGCGATTATTTCGGCACAAGTTTGTATCGAACTTAAATTATTTGGATCCCACTTTAAATTCTCTTTATGGTTATCAAACGCAATAAAACCCCTATTTTCTCCTTTAATATTTAATGGGAAACCTAAAAATGATTTAATTTTTAGTTTTTCTAGTTGATATCTTGTTTGATCATCAATTTTGGGAAGATTATCTAAGTTCTTTATGAAAATATATCCAAATTTTTCATTTAGCGTTTTGAAAAAGGGGAAGTTTGAAGGATCTACGTACTTGAAGTCAATTTTTGGAATTTCTACTGAGTTTTCACATCGAACTTGAGCAAAAAAATCCAAACTGGATACATCATTATAAAGAAGAATAGACGCTCGAGTAGCACCATATAATGACCCCATATCTTTTAGAGAGGAAAAGATTGCAGAATCTAACTCAGTATCACTTACAAATCGGGAGGAGATGGTCGAAATTGTTTTCTCTATTTTAATTCTTTCTTTTAACAGGGTTTCATTATGTTTTTGCTCAGATATATCTACTAAAATTGCTTGAATTATAGAGGAATCAGCAGTTTTTATTGTAGATATGAAAGGCATCACCCAAGCGACACTTCCATCTTTTTTATAGATCTGAAATTCTTCCGGTTTTAAAGGAATTCCATCTCCTGCATTTTTTAATCTCTCCCTTAAGAGAGGTAATATGTCTAAGGAATTAACAGATAATTTTAGGTAATTTACTCCTATGAGTTCTTCTTTTTTATAACCATATATTTTTTCTGTAGAACTATTAACTTCTATGATGTTACCGTTAAGATCCAATAATACTATAGAAAACGGAGCTTTCTCAAACAAATCATTGAATTCTATGTGATAACTACTCATAATTAATACAATTTTTTTCTTAGGCATAAATTATTTTGAGTTTTATATATATGAAGCTTTGCCCAAAAGAAAAAAAAAAAAATGATCGATTAGATTTCCAAATCGCCAAAATTATAATATTTTCTTACTGGTTTCTTAACATTCCAAACACAATCCAATCCTTTTGGGAACTGAACAAGATCTCCTTTTTTAAACTCTAATTTTTCTCCAGTTTCAGAGTCAGTTACCTCAACTTCACCATCTAGAATAAAACAAGTCTCAGTATCACTATAAGACCAATCGAATATGCTTTTTTCCTTTTCCCAAATTGGCCATGATTTAATTTTAAGATTTTTCAGTTCTCCTTCAGAGGGTATTTTTTTTTTCATTGAAATCACTTATTTAAACTCTAATTTGCGATGTTTAATTATAAGAATCCTCAAAATATATAAACTTGTTAATTATATCAACAAAGCATTAAAAAAGACTCTAATTTAAATTTAATTAAATGTAAAGAGTAAATAATATAAAGTTATATCATAATTGCAAGATGATTTAATTTTCAAATAGTTAAATCGTATTTAACAATGAAAATATCTGAAAAATACAATAAAATATAAAGATCAAATTATATTAGAAATTTAATCAATTGATTGATCGAACTCACTTCTATTGTCTTTGAATCAAATGATAAATTAGTTTCATAAATTATATTTTCCAAAATGATAATAAATATGATCAAAATGCTCATAACAGGGGTGAATGATTATTCCTAAGAAGTTTATCCTGAAAATCCTGACCGCAGGAGAGGGTGGGGTTGGAAAAACAACCTTACTTCACCGTCTTGTTGAAGGAACGTTCTCAGCTTCAACTAAGATGACTATTGGTGTAGAATTCTATTTAAAAGAAACAATGATTGATGAGAATCATTGCACGCTTCAATTGTGGGATTTTGGTGGTCAAAAGCGTTTTAGATTTCTATTAGAAAGTTATGTATTGGGTGCTAAGGGAGCTCTTTTAATGTTTGATTTGACACGCCCGATGACCTTGGATAATTTAGAAGAATGGATAAATATTGTTCGCAGGAGTGATCCAAACCTACCAGTGATTTTTCTTGGCACAAAAAATGATTTAGCCGAAGAAATCATGGTTGATGACGAATATGCCGAAACTTTTAAGAATCATTTTAATTTATTTGATTATATGCGGATTTCAAGTAAAACTGGTGAAAATGTACATAAAGCTTTTGATTTGTTAACAAGAAAGATTTTAGAACGACAAAATTCTAATTTTTAAAATTTGAAACATAGAACATTAAAATCATATAAAGCTGAATAACGCAAATAAGAATGAAGCGATAGTTAATGGTTTTAGTATTAATTATTACTATCTTTAATAGATTTGACTACTTTTTCAGCAATTAGTCTAAATGCTTTCTCAACATTTCTCCCAGTTTTGCTTGATATTTTTATGAAATCAAATAAATCATAGTTCTGTTGCCTGTTTTTAATAAACGCCTCATCTAAAGATGCTGAATCTTCTAAATCTGATTTCGAACCGACTAGCAAAATTGGGACGGTGGGATCTTCCGATCTACAAATATCAATCCACTCATCAATTTTTTCTAATGAAAGAGGTCTGGTCAAATCAAATAAAAAAAGAGCCCCCTTTGTTCCTTTTGCATAATTTTTTAATAGAAAACGGAACCTTTCTTGCCCTCCAAAATCCCAAATCTGCAATAGAACTTTACTCCCATCAACTTCCAACTCTTTTATAAAAAATTCGACTCCTATCGTCATTTGCGTGTTTACTAGGAATTTACCTTCTATATATCGATGAAGTAATGTTGTTTTTCCAACTCCTCCATTTCCGGTTATAATAATCTTGCAGACCTTTATTTTCGACATTTTTTCGAATTAGAGCTCGTAGTTCATCTAAAATTTAAAAGATTATAGTTATATTGAAATAATTCTTTTAAAAAAAGCCTTACGTATATGTTAACATATACCTAAATATTTTTTTTGTCGTAAGTATACATTCCTGATATTTGCTTTACTTGCTTCCTTACGTAATTGTGAATCATTTGTCGCTAAAAAGATATTAGGATGCTTTTTATTCAATCGCAAGCATTCGTTAAGTAAAAACTGATCTGTTGTTTCAGACCCATGTTTAATTTTGTTAATATATATGAGATTGTAATTATTTTCATTAGATTCAAGATACACCCTAGCAAAGTTTAATTCTCTTCCAAATTTTGAGATTTCGTGTAATCTTTTTCTTTTTGACTCTAACTCATCAAAAATTTGTTTATAAATGAGATAATAGTTTTTTCCTTCTAAGAGATAGTTTATTTCACTAAGAAAATCAATTTTAAATTGAATTGGAAGAAAAAGGAAATTTGCATCAATAATTACTATATTACAGCGCATTTTTAATTAATAATTCTTTATTGTTTTTAATTACTCTCTAAATAATTACTCATAATCTGATTATAAACGATTTTCTAAAATTTCTATAATGTCTTTTTTATCAAGATTGACGGGATTATTCTTTAATCCTGAATTTTCAACAACATTTTTGATATCATCATAACTAATCCCGTATTTACTTAATTTATCTAAATCCAAAACATAAGTCCAATTTTCAAGAGTTTTAATGAGAATGGAGAGATTTTCAGATAATTTTTTTTCCGTGTTCAATGGCTCATTGGAAAGTAGAGCTCCAATATCAGCGTATTTTTTCAAGCTTATCTTACCTTCTGAACCCATTTTTTTCAGTATCTTTATGTTCATTTTAGTAGCTTCAGCAAGGATAGTTCCACAGACAACCCCATGAGGGATGATGAAATTAGCTCCAATTGGTGATGCTAATCCGTGTACAATTCCTAAACCAGCATTTGCAAGAGTCATCCCTGATATGAGGGATCCATAAGCCATAGAACTTCTAATATTGATATCTGAAGATTTATGAGAACATGCAGGAATTAGCGCATCTTTCATATATTTCATGCCACTATATGCTAAAGCATCTGTTATTGGATTTGCCTTAGAGGAAACATAAGATTCGAGTAATTGGGTGAATGCATCCATTCCACATGCTGCGGTAACAGATGGAGGGCATGATATCATTAGTTCTGGATCGATAATAGCCACATCAGGAATTAAATTGTCGTGTCGAAGTGATTTCTTAAACCCCCCTTTTCCAATTTCACTTATCACAGCGTTTTTTGTTGCCTCACTTCCAGTACCTGATGTTGTTGGAATTGCAATATATGGTATTTTCTGTCCATCATGGATCTTTGTTCCTACACCCTCAAGGTAATTTTTAATTGATTCTACCTTAGGGATCATTGCTGAAATCGCCTTACCGGCATCTGTGACACTTCCTCCCCCAATTCCTACTACTAAATCTATACTTTTATTACGATACTTTTTCGCAGCCTCATCCACCATGCTAGGTGATGGCTCCCCTTTTACTTCTATTACATGATAATTAATCATCTTATCTCCGAGATTCATCTGAATTTCATCTAATTTACCAGATTTCTTGAGAGAGCTGGCACCTACAACAATAAGAACAGATTTTCCATATTGCGAGATAAGAGAATAAAGATTTACTAATTTACCAGGACCAAAAATAATATGGGGTATTCGGGCAAAATTGAAAGAAGGGATCATATTTTTTATCACTTTTATTATATGTCTCTATTAGGTATCTAAACATTTTTTACATATTATATATATATAAATATAACTTAATTATGAATTATGCAATTAGAGTAGGTGATCAGAAATTAAACAAATAAATGAGAATGATTTTGAGTACAGGAAGGGAGATTCAGGAGTTAAATACCTAATGAGAGGCCCTAGTATCGATTGGGGGATTATTCTATTAAAACCGGGTGAAGCAATGGCAAATGTGGATCATGGTCACCATGAAGTTGATGAAACTTTTTATTTTGTTGAAGGCAATGGTTTAATGATAGTTAATGGAAAAAAACATGATGCTCCTCAAGGGAGTGTCTTTTTAATAGAACCAAATGAAATACACAATATTAAAAATAATTCAGAGGATCAATTAAAAGTGTTATTTATCAAAGGAGAGTATAAACCAGAAGATAAATATGAATGCTAATTAATTTGAAACCTCAGTTAGCCGGAAAGATAATATTAAAACACTCAAGATTGTTATAAAAGCAAAATTTTATAATTTAGAAAAAACTTAGAAAGTTAAGCTTTTTTTCTATTAAATTAAATCAATAATATTAAAAAATTGTAAATTCAAATAAGAAAAGTGAGGAAGAATGGTAGAGAAAGATGATTATTTAAAACCAATTGAAGTAGATGATAAGGATGAGTTAACAACATTATTTGCTGTTAGAACGACAATCAATCAGGAGAGTAACATACTGAAACAGATTTTCTATCGGTTTAGAATTCTTGAAGTTATTCCCGATATTAGAGCTATACTTGTTTCTCCTCTGCTTCCAGGATATATATTCTTCGAGGCTCCTCAGAAACGTGATGTACAAATTGGTGTACAAGGAATTCCTCACATTAAAGGCAGAATTGTTCAAAACATTAATTTAGCAGAATTAAAACATGTACTTCTTCCAAGAAGTGTCACTGAATATTTAGAGGAGGGGGATACTGTAGAAATAATCAGTGGTGTTTTTGAAAGCTCTAGGGCTTTAGTAATGAGGATGCCTCACGACACGTCCAGTAGCGAAGAAGTGGTGGTAAGGTTATTACAAGAAGAAACTCCAATAACCATCAAAATACATGGTGACTATTTAAAATTAGTTGAAAAGAAGACACCTAAAAAGGAACCTATTCCCGAGGTTCAAGTCACGGCTGGAGATCTCATAACTGATTTGGAAAAAGCTATTTCTTTTGATGAAGATGAGGAGGATTATTATGATGATTCCACTGAACGTGAAGTTGATGACAAAATGCCAGTAACTTATGAAGATGATGATGAATTTGAAGACGATGACGAATGGGCTAAGTTTGATGGGTTTTAACCACATATATTAATAATATCCTCCTTTTATACTTATTTTTAATGATTTTGTCATGGAATTTCTAAAAAAATTCATTTAATTAGAGGTATTTATGTTAAAAGAGGATTTTTATAATTGTGGTTTTATTAGAATTTTATAAAACAAGCATTTTCTTTAAATTTTAATCATGATCAAAAATATCTTTATAATGAAATCTACTGGAGAATTGATTTTCTACAAGACATATGAAGATATTTTTGACATTAAGTTGACTAGTAGCTTTCTAAGTGCCATATTCTCTTTTGTAAAGGCAACTTTGAAAACTAAAGAACTCTCAGAAATCGAGGTTGGACCTTTCCGGTTTATATTTGAAATTGAAAAAGCTAATTCCAGCGAATTAATGTTTGCATTATTTAGTGATAGAGTTGATAATTTAGTAGAGTTGAGAAACCAACTAAGAGAAATTAAAAGCCATTTTCTGGAAAAATTTGATCTAAATTTACTCACAGAAAATTTTAATGGAGATATCTCTATTTATCAAGATTTCAAACATGATATTGATGAAATAATGGAAAGAAGCAACAAATTGGTTTCAATAGAGATACAAAAAGATCTTATAGAAGTATTCGAAGAATTACATACATTTTCTTCTTTTGTAATATCATCTGCCTTATTGACTCAAACCGGACGTGTGATCATTTCTTACTTGAGTGCGAACGTGTTTTCTGAAATCATAAGACTTTTAGAAAGCAGATTCATAATAGGGAATTCAAAAATCCATGAATTGATTTCTCTCGAAGATTATGGCATTCTTGCACTTGTTGGCATTGATAATTTCATCTCGGTCATTCAATTCAAAAAAAAAAGCCCATTTGAAACTGTAATGATAATTTCAAAAAAATTCTCAGCTCGATTGAGAAAAGTAATAACTTGAAATGGTACTGAATCAAGAGAAAGTTTTTTTGAAAAACCATTAGTTTTGATAAAATTAAAAAGAAAATTCATACTCTTTTTAATACTAATAATACTATTTCTCATATCTTTTAAATGATTAAAACAATTTTGAGTGATAAATATGGAAGAAGAAAAAAAAACCAGATACATGACTCAAGCTATTAATGACGAGATTCTTGAAAAATTAAGTCTCAAGAACCGATATGCGTTCTTGAACACGAATTTAATGACTGTATTAAATCCTAAGGAATTTAATTTTTTAAAATCGGTTCAGAAATATTGCATGAGATTTGAAAAAAAAAATAATGTAACTCACGGTCCAGATGAAGATGTTTATGATTGGATCCCAGCATTTGGGGCAGAGGGTTTCTTAACAAGGGCTCATCCCTTTGAAATGATTGATATTAATTACCCTGAACATGGTGCAACCATCGAATTCATGAGAAATTTAGCGGTTAATTTTTTTGATCCCCAATTTTCTTTAGCAAGTGGTGCCACTGTATTAGCAGTCAACCCACTTCATGAGCACCATGAAAACGTTCCAATAAGATTAGAAGTCTTGAAAAAATTTGTCACGGGAGAAACTCCTGGAGCTATCCTCATCACCGAACCGGAACGCGGATCTGATGCGGTTCACATGTTAACTACTTGTGATGAACAGCCTGATGGAAGTTATATCCTTAATGGGGAAAAGATTTACAATACTAACGCACCTAAAGCTAGATATGTCGTAGCTTATGCCACAGCAGAACAGAACAATGGAAATACCATGGCTCAATTTCTAATTGATACTAAATGGGAAGGATGGAATTGTGAAAGAGTCTTCATACCCTATATACCGAAAGTTTTCTTAGGTAAAGAGAGATTTGATAATCTTAGAGTTCCAAAAGAATATGTTCTTGGAGCTGTGGGTAAAGGTCGTGAGCACTTGTTTGAGGGATTAGTACCAGAAAGAATAGGAATAGCAATTGATTGCATAGCCTCAAGTTGGAACGCAGTTTCACATGCCTCGATTTATGTTAATAACAGAAAGCAATTCGATCAAATGGTTTTGAAATTCCAAGGTGTAGGTTTTCTTTTAACGGATCTTTGGGCTAGATTAACGAATGTCACGCTTGGATTACTAATGTTTTGCAAGAGTTATGATGAGAAAGTTGAAAAATTTGGAGGATCACTTCCTCATAACATTTCTCAAGCAATGGTGGCTTCGGCAAGTCAATTCAAGTATCATGCGGCTAAACTTGCAGCTGAAATTGGCTACGAATGTGCTAACTTGATGGGAGGAGCAGGCCTGTGTGATAATACATTGATGCAAGATATATTAAACATGTCCAGAATAGCCGAAATCGTTGGGGGCAGTAGACAGATACAAACTTATATCTTATCAATGGCATTGAGGCAATTGTACAAAATGGCAGGAATTTAAGTTTAGAACAAATAATTCTTTCTTTTTTTTTATTTTAAATTAACCAATTTATTAAAAAAAGGGGTTAGTTCTCTTAATTGATATTTCAACCTTAATCCTTATTTTCTTGAATACTCTTCTCAAAATAGTGAACTAAAGCATGACAAAATTAAAATGTCAAATCTTATTTTTGTAAGTATAATAATATATCTTGAAAACTACAAAATGGTACAATAATAATGGAAGAGAAAAAAACTAAATTTATGGATCAGGCAATTAATGATGAAATCCTTGAGAAATTAAGCCTCAAGAACCGTTATGCCTTTTTAAACACCAATTTGATGACAGTACTCGAACCTAAACAGTTTAATTTTTTAAAATCCGCTGAAAAATTTTGTACTAGATATGAAAGGAAAAATAACATTACTCATGCTACAGATGAAGAATTTTATCATTGGATTCCTGATTTTGGAAAAGAAGGTTTGATTTCAAGGGCTCATGCATATTCTGAAATTGATTTAAATTTTGAGGATCATGGATTGGCGATTGAATTACTGAGATGTTTGGCACTAAGTTTTTTTGATCCCCAATTTGGAATGGCCGGAGGAGCTACGATTCTCGCAATTAATCCAGTCTTTTATCATCATGAAAACGTTCCAATTAGATTGGAAATTTTGAAGAAATTTGTCACTGGAGAGACTCCGGGAGCGATCCTCATCACCGAACCCGAGCGTGGGTCTGATGCAGTTCATCAATTATCTACGCTTAAGGAAGAATCGGATGGAAGTTATGTTTTAAACGGAGAAAAAATTTACAATACAAACGCTCCGAAGTCTAGATACGTTGTGGCTTATGCTACCGCGGAGGAAAATAACGGTAACATGATGGCACAAGTAATCATTGATACTGAATGGGATGGTTGGAAATGCGATAGAGTCTTCATACCATGGGTTCCTAAGGTTTGGCTCGGTCATGAGTATTTTACAAACCTCAGAGTACCAAAGGATTATATATTGGGACCCGTCGGTAAAGGGCGAGAACACATGTTTGAAGGCTTGGTACCTGAAAGAATAGGAATATCTCTTGATGCTATTTCTCAAGCTTGGAATGCGCTTGCTCACTGTTCGATATATTCCAACAATAGAAAACAGTTTAACCAGGAAATCCTCAAGTTTCAAGGTGTTGGATTTTCATTAACCGATTTATGGGCAAGAGTTATGAATGTTACTCAAGGGCTTTTAAGATTCTGTGAAAAATACGATGCCACGGAAGAAAAGTTCGGAGGAGAAATCCCAAAGAATATTAGTCAAGCAATGGTTGCTGCTGCTTCCCAGTTTAAGTATCACACTACTGCTCTTTCAAAAGAAGTTTGTTATGAATGCGCCAATCTAATGGGTGGTGCGGGACTATCAGATAACACTTTAATGCATGATTTATTAAACATTTCTCGAATCCAAGAGATTATAGGTGGAAGCAGGCAAATTCAGCTTTATATTTTATCAATGGCCATGCGTCAACTTTATAAAATGACGGGAATTTAGGTTTATATCAATCAACTCTTTCTTTTTTTTTTTATTATCTCGCAAAATATGATAAGGTAATCAAATATTTTTTAGTTCTTAAATTTATAAAAGATTTTTGCATGAAAATTCATTAACTTCTTATATTATACCCTCAATTAAAACTATGGTATTCAATGTTTGATTATGATATAGTTATTATTGGGGGCGGGGTTGGAGGTATAGCTATCGGTGCAATTTTAGCATCTAAAGGCTTTAAGACCTTACTTCTTGAGAAAAACAAATTTATAGGTGGACGTTGTAGTACGTATGAGAAAGACGGCTTTAAAATTGATGTAGGAGTACATCTTTTTGGAAGATCAAGTAAAGGTCCCCATGGAGAAATTCTAAATATGATTGGGATGAAGGATGCTATAGATTGGGTTATATGTAGAAATCCTGGACCCAGATGGTTTTATCAGGGGAAGTTTTGGGCTTTTCCAAGAGAACTCAAAGAATTTGTTCCAATCTCAGATTTTTCCAGTCTCATGAAATTATTTAGGGATGTAATGAAAATGAAAAATTTAGAGGATTTTGAAAGAAAGAGTGCAAAATCATTAATTTCTAAATATACTAACAATAATCTTGTACATTCCTTTATTGACATTATTTCATTACTCTATTTTGTTATCCCATATTATAAAACATCTGCTAGTGAATTTGTGAGATGTTTATCCTCCCTAGCAGCAGAATCTAGCATGGGATACCCCAAAGGAGGTTGTATTTCGATACCTCGAGCCTATGCCTGTGGATTTGAGAAATTCGGAGGAAAGATACAAACAAGCCAATCAGTTTCAAAAATAGTAGTTGAAAATGAAAAGGTTCAAGGAGTCGAACTCGATAATGGCAGATTTATTTCCTCAAAATTAGTTATAAGTAATGCTGGGATAAGAGAAACAGTAAATATGATTGGGCGAAAATTTTTCAAAAGGAATTATATTGAAAATATTGATAAACTCAAGTATTCCATAAGTGCTCTTACTCTTAAAGTTGCATTAAAAAAACCAATTACAAATTTTAAGTTGGTTACCTCATTTTCTTCATATGATCCTGAAGAGCGTTTCAATTCATTGCTGAAAGGTAAGGTACCTGAAGAACCCTTCCTTTTTATTCCAGTACCTTCAAATTTTGATGCTGCTTTAGCACCTAAAGGAAGGCAGTTAATCATAGCCGGAACAGCAGTAACACAAGAAGGCTTTGAAAAAAATCAGGATAAATGGATAAAGAATTCATTTGAAAGTCTTCAAAATGTTTTTCCAGATCTCTCTGAGAATCTAATGTGGTATGATGTATCAACACCAAAAGATTTAAATCATTTAGGGGGAAAAGAAGCTTCAGTTATAGGGCTTTCGCAAACGATCAATCAAACTGGTAATGATAGGCTCTCTCCAAAATTGCCAATAGAAGGATTGTATATAGTAGGGGGAGATGCAGGTGGCTGGGGAATTGGTACAGAAATGGCGGCGAAAAGCGCTCTCGAATGTGCAGAACAAATCATGGAAAAGAAGGATTTAATGATCTAAATCTCTGTTTCTTTTTTAAATTCAAATGAAATAACGGCAATGTCTTTAATAACCAATTTTTTAGTAATCGTTCTAATGTAGCTTATTCTTTTTTTTTTTAAGTGTTAAACTTTTTTAAAGTCAGTTATAGGTTTGAATCGCAAATATTAAAAATAGTGGTGGTGTTTAATTATGTGCAATTTATTTCTTCGAGTGAAGAAGTATAAATTAGGTATAAAATATATATAAATCATCTTAATGAGATATATTGAGAGTTGAGATTAAATGATATCGTTCGATAAAGAGAGGTCCCCACCCTGGTTTTTTCAATACATTGAGAATTATTCGCATATAATGTTAGATTTGCGATTCAACACGGATAGCGTGTCGGTAGAAACGTTAAACTTTTCGTTAGATTTAGAATTTCAGGGATTTGAAGGCTTAATTTTTTACATTTACAAACCAAACTCAAATAAAATCGAGTTCGACATTCTCGACCATAGGACGGTGTTCAATAACATAATAAAGAATTTGCATATTGACATTAAAGATTATACTTCTTCAGACTCGCTAGATTTTATCCTTATCCCTTTTGGGCACTTCAAGGAAGACCATAAGTTCATTCCAGTGATACACAGCGGAAATGTAGAATCAAATTATCAGATCTTTACTTGGTCTCCTTCGCTCCTTTTTAAAAACATTAAATCGATAATTAAAATTGCAAATACTTACGACGAAATAGTGCCGCTCGCGTATTTAGATCGGTACTACTATCAATTCAATAGCTCGTTTAAAGGAAATAAAACAGAATTTCTTTTCAGTCTTATTAATATCCTCGTTAGTCTTGAGGATATGCCCGATATTGAACCATTAGTCTCTAAGATAAAAGAGTTAATCACAAAAACTAACGAGCTTCTATTTGAATTGTGCCAAAGATCAATTCCCTTAGAAATGATTAACCTTCTCAAGGAATTAGAAAGGTTAAAATTCAACGTTGACAATTTATCTAAAGAAGAAATCTTTAATTGGCTCGATGACCTGTTAAATATTTACGCGGATAAGGTTTAGATGATTATATTATTATTGACGACTACTACCTCATAACCTTGCTAAGATTTAAAGATTTAATAAAGAAAAAAAGAAAAGTTTTCTTATCTTATTTTTTAATTTTTTTTATAACGAGGAGAACTAACGCTACCAAGAAGAAAATTGCTCCAATAATCAAGAAACCAAATTTAATCGTCGCAGATAGTGATGCAATTAAAGGTACGAACGATGCAAACGCGGGGGCTTCGTTAAGCATGACGAGTAAATTTATGTTTTCTATAATATCAAAAATTCCGGCGATAAATGGCGTTAAGCTCATGTAAAAGCCAATGTTTAGGATTCTTTCGTTCAATTTTCTCGAAACGAGTAAAATCAATGCGAAAAGAGGTACTGTGTAGCCAACGATATAAAGAAAGTCCCAGTACACTCCCACTGCTTGCAATGCCATTACTTCATCTCCCCATACGCCGAATATTATTAATATTTGCTCTGCAGTCCAAGCAAATTCAAAGTCTAAGATATTATACATTCCTCCTGAATATAATAACGGTCCAAAAATCAGTATGTTAATTGTAAGAAGAATTACAATTCCTATAGCCGCTACTATTAATAGAATTAAATCGCTAGGATATTTTTTTAATTTTTCCAATTTTTCTAACATCATATTATTTCACGTTTTAAAACCCGAATATAAAACCTAAATAACGAAAGTTTTGATAATAAATTAAATTTAAGTTTAATAAATAATAAATTCTGGCCTTCTTTTAAAAATAAGCAAATATAAACATTAATTATTTTTAGGTTCTAATATTAG
>DAOUVJ010000124.1 GCA_030667705.1 Promethearchaeota archaeon
ACTGACCTGTTCGAATCATTGGGCTCGTACAACAATGTTCATCAATTAGAGTAAAATTTATGCCCGATTTTTGCAAAAATCTTAGGGTTGCATCTCTAAGTGATTGTTGCCGGTAATTTGATGTACAGCCTATATAATAAACCCATTCAGCTTTGTCTGGAAGATTATATTTTGTTTTTAAATCTTCATTAGTAGAATTCTCTTCTCCATAAGGATTGTAATGCTCTTTGCACCGTGATACAAGCATTTCTTGATTTTTCGCAGGACCAACATGTTGAACTGCTAATTCTCGAAGTGCCTCTATCATATCAACGATATAGTCAGCGTGAGGCGCTTGACATGAATCGCTACAAGCCCCACAGGTGGTGCACGCAAATATTGGATCGATTAAATCTTTAGACCATTCTAATTCACCCAACAATAGGCCTCTTATGGTTCTTATCTTCCCCGATGCCCAATAGGATTCAAATAGAAAGTGTTCTCCAGATGGACAAGATTTCTCGTAGTTTTTATAACCGTATTTGCACGTGCTACACTTTATGCATCTCTCAAATGCCATTTCGAGAAATTCTTTACCTACTATCTCTCTATTAACTGTGACCATTAAGTATTCCACCTTCCTGGATTGAAAATATTGTTAGGATCGAGGCAATTCTTTATTTTTTCAAATAAATTGAGCCAGCCGGGATTTATTTTTTCTCTCAGCTTTGTAGTCATCCACGCCGGCGTCTTGTAAGGAATGCAGCCCAAATCAATGCAAGTATCGGTGATCTCTTCCAAACAAGCGTGATAACGTTCTTCTTCTCCCTCTTTAAACTTCATGTAGCGCATTATAGGTCTAAAGATCGAATAATGGCTACTTTTCATTGATTTCATATAAATGAATGAAGGGATTTCGTGCTTATGAAAGATTTTGTCTACTTTTTCAATTAGTTCTTCTAATTTGTGTGAAGGTGCATATGAACCAAACCATGTTAACCCAGAATATTCAACCAAAGATAATAGAGCGGCAGGTAAATCTAAATAACACCTAACTCTTAAACTAAAAAGCCTGCTAAACTCATCAACATCTGCCAAAAGGATATTCTTACCCTTTTTATTCAAGTAATCTATGGTTTCCACTAAGATTTCTTTCTTTGCTTCAAATTGGTTTTTTGTTTTAGCTGATATAACCATGAGTGCCGCAAAATCGGGTTCACCTGGATATTTTATCGGCTCAGGAACTTCAACTGACATTTTTACAACTTCAACACTTACTGCTGATATATCATCGGCTACATCAGTGCGTCCTGCCTCCCTTAAAATAGAAGCAACATCAGTTAAGCCAAACGTCACCGCAAGAAAGATTTTCTTAAATTTTGGCTTTGGCCACAATTGGACAGCGCATTTCGTCACCAATCCAGTCATCCCTTGCCAATTTATAAACAATCCCATTAAGTCTGGCATTGGATATCGAGACCACCAAGATTTTACATCAGCTTCATTTTTTCCATAAAAACAAGACCCTATGCGTGCGATCTCACCGTCAGCAGTTATCACTTCGATTCCATTAATAGAATCCCCCATTGAGCCCAGTTTACACGACATGTTATTCATGCCACTTAATATAACATTTCCTACTACTCCAGCATATGGTGGTGCAAATGGATAACTATAGCATAAATTTGGAAAGTGTTCTTCGAGGTATTTTTCTAATTGACCAAAAGTAACTCCCGGTTCCAACAATGCATACATCATGTTGTCATCTACGTGAATGATCTTGTTCATTTTCTTGCCAAAATCTACTATTATTCCTCCTTGTTCAGGTATGGTCAATCCACCTACATTATTTCCAGATATATAAGGAACGATGGGAATAACGTGATTATTGCAAAATTTAACTAATTCGACCAATTGTTCTTTATTTTCTGGGATGACTACAAAATCTGGCATGTGTTGGGCACATTCTGTCATGTCATAAGAATATGAATATAAATCTACTTGTTTTTCGCTAACATTACTCGCTCCAAAAATTTCTCTCAATCTTGCTTTTACTTCCTCTTTGCTAATATTGTCATAGATCTTTCTTTCTTTTATTGACGTCATTTCTATCTCGTCTCCTTGTTTAATTCATAATAATTCAGATTAGGTTGTGACGCTACCATTTTCATGGATTTGACAAAAATTTTAAGAAATTTTAACACGGTTCCTACTCTAAACATTCCTTTCATTTTCACTTTACTCTTCAATACTGCGTTTATTGGATTGATTCTTCCATACGAAATATCTAAGAGCGTATTCAAACTCATTTTTATTTTTAAATCCACTTTCTTATCGAGATTATCGATTTTAAATTTTATCTCATTTCCTTCAAATATCACTTCAATGGGATAAAATTTCTCAACTTCAATAACAATTTTTTTATTCCAACCATTTACCAATTTAATGAAATCAGCATCATTTTTCCTATAACTCAAGATATTGTTCAATGATATTCCCAATAAATCGTCTGCTTTTTGAATTTCGATCATTTTTTAAATCTCTATAAAGTTTGATATTTATAAGAGTATAAGAGTAATTTTTACTTTAGAAAATATATATTTAATTATTTTTCAAAAGATATTTTCTGTGAAAATTGACAATTGAAAACATCCTCCAGTCAATACGGCAATATTTAAAGTTAGAAAAAGCAAGTGGTAAGACGATAAGATATTACCAATCACCACAAGATATACTTTCTTTCTTACAACAATCTAAAATTAAAGTAGGAGTTAATAAATATAAAGAGATAATTTTGGAGGAGGAAACAGCATTAGAATTGGGTGGATTTGGTGTTCAATCCTTTTCATTAATTCATCCAATCATTGATAATAAGCATATTCAAAATGGAAAAATTACAGTATTAGGTTCAGAATTCCAAGAAATATCTCAATCAAGAGTACATTTTGGAATGTTCTTGGTAATCAGTGTTAGTTCTTTATCTGAGCAGATGTTCCAAGAACTTCGTGGATTAAATTTGATATCGAATGGTATTGAAGGATTTTCAATTAGAACTATACCAAGAAAATTTTGGTGCAGGATAAATTCATCTCTATTAGCAAAAAATTTTTCCTTGGAATTTTTAGGAAATGCCATAATTCATCTCTACAAGGCAAAATTCAAAGATTTGATCCAATCTATAGAAATATTTTTTATTAATAATGATCCAGAATCCATTCATGAATTCATCCAAATTACTTCCAATATTACGACTCTCTACTTAGAAAAATGGAAAAAAAAAGTTGAAGAGTGGAAAAAGAAAATCGATTGTGATTATGATTGGGGATGCGAAATATGTCCATATTTGGAAGAATGCGAAGATATAAAGGATTTATTAAACTCTAGAAATCAGCTTGAAAATTAAAATTAGATTAATGTGTAATAGTTATGGAGAAACCGAAAATTATAGCAGTTGTAGGCAAGGGTGGAGTCGGAAAAACCTTAGTCACCGCATTATTAGCTAAAATAATTTCTGAGGATTATGATTATAAGCTTCTCCTCATTGATGCTGATCCAACCCATCCGCACCTAAGTTATATGGTAAAACTGGTTCCTTCTAAAAGTATAGAAAGTATTCGTTCAAACGTAATAGAAAAAACACTACTCAAAAAAAAGAATATTAAAGAGATTGCTGCAAATATCGATTTTGAGGTGTACAATGCCATTGCTGAGAATAAATTCTTTAGTTTATTGTCAATTGGGCAACCAGATAATCCGGGATGCTTTTGTCCCTCAAACGCCCTCCTTAAAAAAGTAATTCAGTCAATTTCAAGAGATTTTGAAATCATATTAATTGATTGTGAAGCGGGTTTAGAACAAATCAATAGACAAGTAATAGAGAACATAGATTATCTTCTATTAGTCACGGATATTTCACTTAGAAGTGTCGATACTGCTGATTCAATTAGGAGTAGTGCAGATAAATTTACCCATTACAAACGTTGTGGAGTAATTATCAATAAAGTAGAAGAAAATATCTCTAAGATTATTGAAAAATTATTCAGTTATAACCTTCCAATTTTGGGAAAAATTCCAAGAGATGAAGAGCTCATTAAAATGGAGTTACAAGGATTACCAATCATTGATATTAATAAAAAGTTTGTTAGTTACATGGCAATGAGAAAAATAACGAACCAATTGATGGAATTATTAACTCAAGGAAATAATCCTCTTAATTCATGAGTTCTTGCTACTCGGTCTATCGCAATCATATATGCTGCATTTCGAAGAGATACTTTTCTTTCTTTTGAGAGTTTCCAAACCATTTCAAAAGCTTCTAGCAAAATATTCTTCATTTCTCGATTAACTCGATCTATTTTCCAGAAATATGAACTAACACTCTGAATATATTCAAAATAGGATACACATAATGCTCCACCATTAGCTAAAATATCTGGAACAACTAGAATTCCTTTATCATTTAATATAGCATCTGCTTGACTTGTAACGGGTCCATCTGCACCCTCTAAAATTATTTGACAATCAATATTTTCTGCATTTTTACTTGTAATTTGATTTTCGATTGCAGCTGGTATCAAGACATTGCATTTTAATTCCAATAATTCTTGATTAGTAATAACTTTCGTATTATTATCTTTGTAATCTTTTACAGATTTATTTGCTAACTTCCAAGATATTAATTTTTCTATATCTAAACCCTCAGGAGAGTATATTCCTCCTTTTGTATCTGAAACAGCTATTATCTTACATTTATTTTGATATAAAGTATTTGCAATTACCATTCCTACATTCCCAAATCCTTGGATTACAATGTCTAATGAGGTTTTATCGAAATTTAATTTATCGCATAATGCTTGTAGAATATAAAACATTCCCGTTCCAGAGGCCTCCTTCCTTCCAACAGTTCCTCCAATTTCTATTGGTTTACCTGTAACAACACCAGGAACGCTTCTACCCTTCTGCATGGAATACACATCCATCATCCAGGCAATGGTTTGTTCATCAGTATTTAAATCAGGACCAAGTATATCAATATCTGGACCTATAAGATTTATGATTTCTGCTGTATATCTTCTGGTGAGTTTCTCTAACTCTTTTTTAGATAAACTTTTCACGTCTACTTTTATTCCTCCTTTCGATCCTCCTAGAGGAATTCCCAGTAAAGCTGTTTTAAAAGTCATTAAAAATGCGAGTGCTTTTACATCATCCAAAGTTAAATCTGCAGCATATCTTGTGCCTCCTATAGCTGGACCTCGAAGTGTAGAATGGTGAACTCTATAACCTTCAAAAATTTTTAATGAACCATCATCCATATTTATTGGTATCGTAACTATCAACGATCTATCGACACCTTTTAGATATTCGATCGTATTTGATGATAAGTTAATCAACTTAGCAGCAATTTCTAACTGTTTTTTCCGGGTTTCATAAGGATTTGGTTTTGAAATCATATTATTTTCCCTCAAATTTTCAAATGTACTAATTTTTTAATTACTACATTATAAATTAACAAGGCAATATTTTACGAATTTTGATGCATCAAATGCACAACCGCCAGAATCTAATCCTCCCAAATGGTCTAAAAAGGATGGATCTACAGTGTTTCCATAAAGCCATAAATCTTTTAAATTTATTAATGATTCAAAACCCTTGATAAGAGAAATATTATTGTCACCTAAATCTAAAGTCTCTAAATGTTGTAGAGTCTCAAGTCCTTTAATATACTCTATTTTATTACCCGAAAGAAATAATTTATTTAAATTTACCAAGGGATATAATCCTTTTATTTCATTAATATCGTTATCTTTCAAGTTTAGAACGTGTAAGTTAGTACAATTTTCAAGCCCTTCAATTTCTTTAATTTTATTAGAAGTTACCCATAATGTTTCTAAATCTGTAAGATTTTCCAAATTATCAATTCTCTTCAACTTGTTATCATTAAGATATAATTCCTTTAAGTTTGATATGCGATCTACGTTTTCAAGTTGAGATATTTCATTTCCAGCCAGATTTAAAATCTGTAGATTTTCCAAATTATCTAATCCTTCAATTTTTTTTATTTGATTCCCAGCAATCCATAATACTTCTAATTCATTGAGTGTTTCTAATCCTTCAATTTTTGTGATCGTATTCCACGATAAGTCTAACTTTTGCAGGGATTTCAATCCTTCAATTCCCGATAAAGTTGTTATTTGATTTCCTCGTAAGTATAATTCTTCTAATGAGGATAGATTTTCCAATCCTTCAATTTTTGAAAATTGATTTGATGCTAAATGTAAAATCTTTAGATTTTTTAGTTCTGATAACCCTGATATCTGTTTTAATTGATTGTTACTGCAATTTAATATTTCTAATGTTGCAATCGATTCTAATCCTTTAATTTCTGTAATATCATTTGAACTTAATTCCAGATGTTTAATGTTAAGGGTATCTAATCCATGAATATCATCGAGGTTCGTTATTTCTAACAATCCTAAATCCAGAAAACCTTTTTGAACTTCATAGGTATCACCTTTATATTCCACTTGATTCATCCATAACACCTTTATAATAAAAGTAGATTCGGGTAAAAATTGTAGATCTTAGAGATATAATTGATTGCTTTTAATTTATAATTTTTCGTTATAAACTCCCCTTGGCTTTTCATTTTATTTTTTATTTATTTTTTATCAACAATAAATTCAAAATCTCTCACTAATAATTGATTTATAATGATATTTTGCAAAAATTGTAGAGAATTAGCTAGTGGTAATAAAGAAGGTTATTACTTTTGTTCCACGTGTAAAAAAATAGCATACTTTATGACCTTGAGATTTAAATGATAATTACCAGTTAAAAAGTTGACAAAAGTAGCCGTAATGAATGAAACTTGCATAAAAATATTAGATGCAATGTCGACAGCCTTGCCAGGGTTTTGGCTATTTAAATTACTCTTATTTATTTCATTAGAATTTATTAAATTGAACTTATTTCTAATTCACTCAAATCAGATGTGATCTTAAAAATATAAAGAGAACCTATTAAAGTCCTATTCTGATATGATTTATTATGAAAGCAATCGCATGTAAGGAATGTAATTTAGTTATAGAAAATAAAGAACCGGGTACATACTATTGTGAGAATTGTGCAAAAGAGATGAAATTCTTTAAAATCGAGGCATTTTGTGAAGCTAAACCTAACGAGCTCAATGAACATGAGGTGAATAATCTTATCCCTCTTAATAATAGTGAACATCTTCCCTATCTTAATCATTTTAAATATTAGGAAGTTTTAAAGTTATTATGGAAGTTAAATCTTTTGAGAAATTGCTCCAATTTCTTAGGAAAATCCCCTCGATTGATAATTCTATAGGAAGTGGCGTTGAAGGGGGTATATGGTGGGTTAAATTTATAATAGATATAGAGCACTCTTTAGCATGGAATGTTGTTCAAGAGTTTGGATACGTATTAAATTACCTATCTGTAGAGGAGAGGTTGCCTACAGTTTTTAAACCTGTATCTCCCCCCCCTTATATGAATGGTGGACCTCAAGAGTTTTTATCATGGGTAATTGAGTCTGAATCAGAGGATTTTACACCTGATGACGCTGCAGAAAGGTTAGAAGGACGGTTACCAAAGCCTGTTGATAAACTTAAGAAATGGAAAATATAGATATGAAGCATTATATAATTTGTAAGATTTGTGGCTTATCACATGAAAATGGTGAACCAGGAATATATTATTGTCCTCAATGTGAAGAAGAAGTTCGTTTCTATAAATTAGAGCTATTTGATGGTTCAAAGCCCGGAGATTTATATGATTCTGAAAAATAAAATGAATGAGAAAATAAGATTTTTAGAAATTAAATTAAAAATAGGGAGCTTACATTGAAAACTAATAAAATAAAATCCATAATTTAATTTAGGCTAAATTTTTTTTGAACCTACTTTATGTGATCAGAAAATAATAAGTATTCTGTGAGAAATAAATGACTTTTCAAAATAAACCTATTGCAATTAAAGTTTCTAACCTTGTTAAAAGATTTGAGGATCTTATCGCTGTAAATGATGTTTCTTTTGAAATTCTTGAAGGAGAAATCGTTGGGATCCTTGGTCCTAATGGTGCTGGTAAAACTACTACTATTCGATTATTAACTGGTATTTTTAAATTAGAAGACAAAGCAAGCATTGAAATCTTTAACGAAGATATAACGAAAAATCTAAATAAATATAAAATAAATTTTGGAATCGTGCCAGAAGTTAGTAATGCTTTTTCAGATTTTACTGTGTGGCAAAATCTCAAGTTTTCAGGCGGTATTTATGGTTTTCCGAAGAAAAAAATTGAAAAGCGCGCGAAAGAACTGCTAGAACAGTTTGACTTGATCGATAAAATGCATTCCAAAACAAAGGCGTTATCAAAAGGGCTTAAGCAGCGTCTTAATTTTTGTTTAGCGTTATTTCATGAACCACCTATTTTAATTCTAGACGAACCTACAAGTGGATTAGACCCTATTTCCGTTAAACTAATGAGAAACCGCATAAAAATGCTCAAAAAGGAAGGCAAAACGATCTTAATTACTACACACGACATGCAAGAAGCACAAACCATTTGCGATAGAATTTTAATCATGAATAGAGGAAAGATCATTGCTGATGAAAGTCCTGATAATATTCGCGATCGATTTAAATCTACATCTACAATCCTATTTAAAATTGAGGGTGTTTTATCTAACGATCAAAAAACTTCCTTGATGAATACATTCGATAGTATTAAGGAAAAAAACGAGTATTACTCTATTTCTAGCTACGACGTTTTAAAAGATATATCTAAGTTATATAATTATTCTAAAGAAAATAAATTAGAGATTTCTGATTTTAAAGTTAAAGAAACGTCCTTAGAAGAAGTGTTTATTCATCTAATAAAAGAAGATTCAATTTCTATGGGAGGATTAGAAAAATGATAAACGATAGCATAAATAGAATTTGGATATTAAGTAAGAAAAATATCTCACTCTACATAAAAAGAGGTCCCGTTTTAATTTTTGGCTTGTTATTTCCTTTCTTCATGACGCTCTCTTGGGCCATTGGTCGAGCCATCCCCATAAATCATGTATTTATTGGAATTGTATCCATGACTTCTTTTTTCACGGCCACAGCAATTAGTCCTGTTGTTTTGCCTATAGAAACTCGTGAGAAATCATTAGAACGGATTTTAGTCTCTCCGATATCATTAAACGAAATTTTATTAGGGATAGTCATAGCTTCTACGCTTTACACATTAATAATAACATCAATAATAACCATTATCTTTATCCTATTGTTTTCAATTATATTTAATTCAATTGCAACGATTTTTTTAATGTTTTTAGGGATTGGGTTAATGTCAATCTTAGGATCTCTATTGGGGCTATTAGTTGCAGCATATCCTACAGATATGACTTCTAATGTGATGATCATCATGAATCTTATCAAGTTCCCTTTACTCTTCATGAGCGGCATTTTCATTC
>DAOUVJ010000107.1 GCA_030667705.1 Promethearchaeota archaeon
AGGTCAGAACACAATATATGATCCTAACAACCTTAAACCTAGTTTTGACGATAAATTTCCTCCCAAAACTTTCCTAGTCTCCTTAGACTCGGAAATCAGCGGGATGCAAACGAATAGCACAGATTTTTTTGGTATAGGTGGCGTTAAATCTCCGGATAGTTTGAAAACCGATCTAACTAATAGCCTTAACTCAACGGGTGTAGAAAGCTCCATGCTCCTAGAGCAGAAAATAAGTTTAAACCCCGGTGAAAGTTGCACTTTCTCTTTTTTATACGGATATCTCCCCGATAATTTCGAGCTAAAACCATTAATTAAAAAATACAAGACTAACACATCCACAAAGCTTAAAGAATCTTGTGAGCAATGGAAAACTAGTAGAATACAATTACAAATCAATGACGAGGCTTGGATAAATCGGGAAGTATTTTGGCATTATTACTATTTGCGAAGTGCCATGACTTACGATAGCTTTTTCAAGGAACACATTCTCTCTCAAGGTCACGTTTATCAATATATAATTGGATTTCAAGGGGCTGCTCGAGATCCTTTACAGCACGCGTTACCGTTTATATACAATGATCCTGACATTGTTAAGAATGTAATTAGGTATACTCTGAAAACAGTTCGTAAGAGCGGTGAAATACCTTACGGTATCACTGGTAGCGGACAAATTTTACCAGCTCCTTTCAAACCAAGTGATCAAGAAATGTGGTTGTTGTGGCTGGCAAGTGAATACATTCTTGGCACGCGAGACACGGATTTCCTTTCCGAGAAAATTTCGAGATATCCCGTTTATGGTTCTCGAGTTGAGATAGTAACCGTAGGAGAAATATTGAAAAGATGTTATCGCCACCTGGTTAAAAAAACCGGAACAGGGCGCCATGGACTCCAACGATTATCAAACGGCGATTGGAACGATGGAGTGGTAATCGGAAACATTCCACCTGAGAAACATAAAGAAATTCAAAAAGAAGCGGAAAGCGTTTTAAACGCCGCAATGGCTATTTTCTCGTTAAAAATTTACTCTGAAATGTTAGGTTATGTAAGCGAATCTGAATTAGCTGAAGAAGTTCTGAATTATTCTGAGTCCCAAAGAGAAACAGTTAAAAATCAGTGGATAGGAAAATGGTTTAGAAGAGCCTGGTTAACAGAAGATTTAGGCTGGGTAGGTGAGGATCAGATGTGGTTAGAACCTCAACCATGGGCTATTATTGGGGATGCTCTTGATGATAGGAAAAAGAAGATTCTAGTTCAATCCATTAATGAATTAGTACGAAAACCTTCAAAAATTGGTGCGAGACTTCATAGTAAAGGAATTGAGAGTATAAGAAATATAGGACAGGGTATTAACGCTGGTGTATGGCCCTCGATAAACGGTACTTTAATATGGGCTCTTTCATTGGTTGACGGACAAATGGGTTGGGACGAGTGGAAAAAAAATACGCTTGCTTACCATGCTGAGAATTTTCCGGATGTTTGGTACGGCATCTGGAGCGGTCCAGATACATATAACTCGGATCTATCTAAATATCCCGGACAGACCGTATTTGATGAAGGCTTAATTAGTGGAGAAGAAGAAAGTACAGAAGAAGAAGAGCATCTTGGTCATATGGGGACAGCTTGGACCGATTTTCCAGTTTTTAATTTACATCCTCATGCGTGGCCGTTATATGATGTAACTCGCTTAATTGGAATAAATTTCACTCCTGAAGGTGTAGAATTAAGACCTACCCTCCCTCAAGATAATTATAAGTTTAGTTCTTCTCTAATCGGATTAGAAAAAACCAAAAATGGATACTCTGGGTGGTATAATCCCATAAAAGAAGATAAATGGAAAGTATCCATAGAACTAAGTAATAGGGAACTTGAAAATATCAATTCTGTTCTAATAAATGGGAGCGAAAAAGAGTTTACAATAAAAGATTGTCATTTATTTTTAATTGGTGAAAGTAAGCTTAATAAACCCTTATCCTGGGAAATAAAATTTAAATAATTATTACTCTTTTATTTTTAGTTAGAATCTAAGGGTGGTAAAGGAGGAACTTCAAAATCATTCCAATTTTCTATAGTTGGATAATCCCACCAATGAGAATATGAAAGCAAAAATCTAAATCTAGAATCTTCTATAGGAGTATCTCATTTAGAGTTCATAAGATCGCATATTGTTAAGTTTAAGAAGGTAAGGGTGGAACTTTATTATCTTCCCATTCTTCTGAGATGGGAGCATTCCACCAATGATCTGGAATTTCTTCATATGTGCCAAAACGTTTTAATCCTTGTCTAAATGCTCTAATATTTTTTCGCGGAGCTCTAATATCTCTTGGTGTAGAGTAAAAATATGCACCAAATCCTCCGTTCGGGGTACCTAGATTTCTTATCATGTGCCAGACTTCTCGTTCGACTTCTTCGGGCGTTCCTTGGGTATAGATAGATTGAATATTTACGCACGCCCAGAAGAAAATTTTCCCGCGATATGGTTTTAAGTCGTTATATCCACTCATTCTTGGGCTATCTAATTCTATGGCATCTAATCCCCATTTAATTAATGGTTCAAGCAAGGGGTCAATCTTTCCACAACAATGAAGGTGGACGTCCAAACCTAAATCATGAGCTCCATCGATGATCGTTCGATAAGAATCCTCGTAAAATTTTTCAAATGTACGAGCACTGAAAAATGGACCTTTTTGCTCTCCTAAATCGTCCACTAACCATATCCCATCTGCTTTTATACCATATTTTTTACTATATCGCATTAGATCTACGTGGTAATCTGCTACTACTTGAAAGGCTCTTTTCAATTCATCGGGGTACCTTCTGTGATCTATAAGATACGTGTTAAAACCTCGCATCGCAGCAACAACCTGAGACGGTCCAAAACAATTGAAGAGTAGAGTAAAATATCGATCTTTATCCATCATATTCCTCAGTTGGAGAGCAGGTTTATACCTACTCTCTTCACTCGCATCCGGTTTATACATGGCGATATAATCTTCAAAATCTTCCCAATTGGGAAGAGATGGTCGGCCTGGGTGGCCCATATCTTGGTCATTACCTTTCATGTTCCAAATACAGCCAAACTCATCAATTTCTTCATGCTGTATTTTTCTCCAATTATTTCCTTGATATTCTGGTTTTTCTTTAGCCCAATCAGGTCTATCCCAATTATATGCTCCTCTTACGTGCGGAAACAATACCTCTTCACCTTCATTCCATCCTGGTTTCCAATTTTTGGAATGAATGAGAGGAAGAGGCATGAGATCACCAGACACAATGTCAAAAATTGGTACTTTATCTGGTTTAGCGAATTTTAACGCGGCTTGTATTCGTTCTCTTGAATTCATCATGTATCCCCATTATGATATACTCAAGAAATTATCCTAAATAATAAAAATTTAATGAAAATTGGGAGATATAAAAATATTATGAGGGGGGTAACTGGAAGTAAAAGTGAACATGAATCATTTTTTAATGAGAGAGAGGTGATTGAAAATAACCAAAGACAGAATATTCTGCGAGGCAAAAAAAAAATCAAAAAATAGAAAGAATTAAGAATTCAGAGAATCTTCGTTATTGAGTGAACAACATTCATCAGAATGGGATCTATCTGCGTTTCCAATTTTAGACTTCACGCAAGCTTCGCAATATTTTAGCCAAATTTCTGACTTTTTTTCTGAATCTTGATCATCCATATTACATACCGTAAGAAGGAAATAATCTAAATTGTGATAATAGCATTAATAATTCATTATAAAGTTTATCAAAGCGACAAAATTAATCCATATTAGTAATAAAAAGATCGAAAATATAAAACTTTAAATAACAGAAGTTTAGAAACCATGTTTCTGATTTTATTTTTGTTGAGGAATCCAAAATTAAAATAATTTCCATGTTACAAAGTCTTCATCATACTCTTCAAAACCAAGACCTCGGATAAAACTATAGGAAACTTTATTGTCTTTATACACCTTACATCGCAGTTCTTTCACTCCCTTTTTCTTAAATAAATCCCAGCTCGCCATCCCTAAAATGGTTCCCAATCCTTTTCGTTGTAATTCGGGTAAAATTCCTAACCCCGCAATTACACCCACAAGATTGTCCTTGGAGGTGAAGTAGATTAAAGCAAAACCACTATCTTTTCCTTCTACTTTTGCAATAAGAAATATAATGCTCTCATCAATTAGCATGTTAATTATCTTTTCCTTTGTAAGGGGTCTATAAGGCATGGGAGTAGAGTGCCAAGCACGATCATGAAGATCGATTAAATGATCAATATCTTCTCGTGTTGCCTCACGTATTTCAGCATTAATTAGAGAATCCTTAATTTTATCCTTTAGATTATTTTCAAAATCCTCAGTAATGTTAAAAACTGGTAATCTCATTTGAATGAAATCAGTATCTTTTTGGGAAAAATTTTTGATATCGCCATACATTTTGATAAGAAAAGATTTGAAACGACCCAATTTAATCACCCTATTTGTAATATTTCTCAATCAATTAACTAATTCAAATCCAAGACTTTTGATAAACCTATATGCATTCATATTATCTTTTTCAACTCTACATCGCAATTCTTTAGCTCCATTTTTTTTAAAATAATCCCAAATCTCAATAACAAGTATAGTTCCTAAGCCTTTTCCCTGTAATTCAGGAACTACACCTAGAGCTGTAATAATCCCTACATCTTTATTCTCGCCTGTAAAATACATGATAGCAAATCCCCTATCAATATTATTCACTTTGGCGATTAAAAAAACGATGTGTTGATCGTTAATTAATTCAGTTAATAATTCCTTTGAAAATGGTTTATATCGCATTTTTGTTGATTTCCAAGCTTGTTCATGCAATTTCATGAAACTTTCAATATCATCCAAATTAGCTACTCTTATCTTGGCATAAAAAACACTATTATGTGCCATATTTCTTAAATTACGATCAAATTCACTCGTAATTTTGTTCACAGGAAGCCTCATTTGAAAGTAATCAGATTCGTCTTTCAAATCATCTAAAGTCTCTGCTAATTTCCTTGTTAAAAGCGATTTAAACCATTCCATTATTATTCATAAGATTGAAATTTTTATCAAATAAATCAGTTTCTAATCTTGAATGAATATAATGAATATATATACTGAAAATCAGTAATAGTAATATCTGATAAATTAACTTTTATAGCTATCTCACGATTGAGGCGGAGCGATTAGAATTAGAAAAAGAAATAAAAATAAAATAAGATTAAGATATAGAAGAACCACAATCTGGACAATATTTGCCCTCATCCTTGAGTTCTGCGCCACAATTAGGACAAAATCTATGACGTACCCCTACAATTCTGTTTTCTTCAACATTAGGAGAAGGTTGGGCTTGAGATATTGGTGCAACGGGAGTTACCATTCCTTGAGGAAGAATAGGTGTTTGAGGGATTATGGGTTTTGTAGGATCCATTGGTTTATAGATTGTCTCAAATTTCGCTAGCTTGAAAAACCCCATCACTTGTAGAATGAACCCAATTATAATAGTAATTCCGAGAAATCCGAGAACGTAAAGTAAAGCTCCAGTTCTTAATTTTTCTGCGCCTTCAATCGCTTCTCGACTGATATATCCAGGAAACATTAAATGATTTTGTTTCAAGAATAATTTCAAGTTTTCCCAAGCTTTCATTTCAATAGAATATGAAACAATAAAAAGTATAAAAGTTACCACCAAAAGAATAACTCCAATTAGAATATAAATCCAATAGACAGGGAAATATCCCATTTCTGGGTAAATAAATGCAATTGGCAATACCAAAAGCAAAATTCCCGCTACAAGAAAAGGTATTAAAACTACTTTTAATATGAATGATTTTATATATTTTGCTCGAAAATCATCGAGATATTGACTATTAAGCCTATAGTTGATCATTTTAATGTTTCCAAGCGCCATAAAAAGAAATATTAAAGCTATGATGCCTGTAATTCCCGTGACAACAGTTAAAACTGTCATAATTGCGACAAGATTCATGTTTTTCCCAAAATCTCGCCAGAGTGAATTTAATTCATTTTCTGATATTGATTTCACCATTTTTACATTTTGATAGATAATTATTAATTACTATAAAATCAGTAAAAGAGATATATATAATTATTAGAGACCAATTTTTAATTAGAGAAACATGAAAGAATGAAAATCCAAAGATTCTCCTTACACTTGAAAATTTTTAAAAGAAAAAGAAATGAAAAAGATATTTTTAATCCGTGTGAGCACTTATAATTAGATCCGCAAATAGATTCATATCGTTCAATAGTGTGTTGAGCTTATTTTGGGATTCCACATCAAGTTCCCCTGATTTCATCACTAAAACTGTAATGATGTATTTGAAAATGTGTAATTCAATTTCTTTACCGTCGTCGTTACGTCCTTTAAAATTTGCAGAATCGGACATGAATATGTTTTCTCTTACAGTATTACATGAATTGATGAAGTCCCTTAAATCTCCTCTTAATGTTAAACCACTACTAACTCCTTGAACATTATGAACAATTACATTTCCAGATACATCTGAAATGATAATTTTTGCTTTTATCTCCTCTAATTGCGATTCAGCTTTTTCCACATGTGCCTTCAAATTGGAATAGGATGATATGAGGATGTCTCGAAATATTTTTGCTAGCTCATCTTGTTGGTAAATGCTTGTTAACATGTAATCAAACTCATATTCTTTAAACATGTCCAAAAAGATCTCTTTAGCTTTCTTTACATTAGTATCTAGCAATTCTTTTTGATAAGACTCGGTATCATACTTATGTAAGAACAAGAATATTTTTGGTTTTTCATTATTCTTTCGATAGATATCCAATAATCCTTCAATATATTCCTTAGCTTGTTCAAAATTATTTGGATCGTGAAGATCCACAATGGGTATAAGGATATCTGTACCGCGAAAGATCTCTGGTTTATCCATGTATTCCCTCCGATATTCTTCTTGCCCACCAAAGTCAAAGATTCCCACTTGCAACCCTAAAAATGGATGCCTTCGCGTTTCATAAAGGATTGTAGGACTTAAGCCCTTAGTATCTTCTGGACTCGTTTCTGCAAATGCAACGGAGTACAAGCTAGTTTTTCCGCATCCGCTTAATCCAATTAATGATATTTTTATCGTTATTTCACCTATTTTGTTATTATTGATTTTTATAATAATTTATTTCATTTAATTTTTTAATAAATTTATTTTGACTATTTTTTTTCTGGTGGTGCTAATTTAAACGATTTTGAATAAATCTTACCGTACTCATCGGTAGATGCTTCCACTAAGACATTTCCATAAACTATTTCCCCTTCTTGAACTTCCAGCGGATATCCAATTTCAATAGTTTCATATGGAAATAATTCCTTTATTGTGGTTATCCAAGGTCTCTTTTCAAAAAGTTCTTCAACACTGACGATCCTAATTTTTAGATTTTCTAAGACATGACCTATAGCATTAGTTAGAGAGATATTGAGTACTTTCTCAACTTCATTTATAGCTTTTGATACTCTCAAGACTTTTCGAGTTCCAAGAGCTGGAGAAACTGGTGTCTGATCTGATTCAGGTTTAGTTTCAATTCGTGGTTCTTCTTCTTTAGAATCTTTTACGATAAAGACTTTTCTTTTTTGGATGTTATATTGAGAAACCTTTTTTAATTTTGCTAAGAACAAAACAGCATTTAAGTTAATAGTATCATAAGGTTCTATGGTAAGATATCCCTTTTTAGCCGCATCCTCGATAATTTCTGTACCAATTCCAGTCCGAGCAAAAATGGTATTTTTGTTAGGACCACTCCCAACAGAGCCAACGGAAATATCCGCATTTTCAGCGGTCAAATCAGTACAAAAGTTACAACTTGACGATTTGAATTTGTGGAGTGATTTAATGGTAAATGATTTTATTGGTTCAGCTTTAGGATCGTAATATACGTGGAACTTACCTTTATTAATATCCATTTTTTTTATTTTGGATAAGTCTAGACCCTCTTTTTTAAAGAAAGAATAAATTGCTTCTGGGCTAAATGAATCCATGCAAAAAAGCCCGATCGTCAGTACGTGAGCTCTCATGAAATATTTAAGCATCCCTGATGGTGAACTCATCATTTTTTCAACAGCATCTATGTTACATGGCGTACCAACAAAAGCTATAGATCTATAATCTTGTCTAATAGCATCCATTAATGCTTCGACGGTTTGGGAATGACAATAAATTGAACCTGAGGATTTTATCGCATCTTCTTTGCTTGAAATGATTTGAGCGATAGGGTGCCACGGATTTTTAGGATCCTTCATTGTAACCACGGCAGCATCAATTAGATGTTCATCAAACATGTAGCACAAGAGTGTTGTTATACTCCCGCCATCTTGTCCCCCAATAACTTCAGGAATATTAGTATTTCCAACATAACCTGTCTTAAATTCACCGATGAGTTGAATTGGATCGGTAATTGTGCGTGGGCATTGGTTATAACAGATTCCACATCCGGTACATTTTCCAATCAATTTAGGTTGCCCGATTAGGTGATCCCATTCTAATACAGGACAAACAGCAGCACAAGTTCCACATTCTGTACAGATACCTGCGCGAACGATCTCTTTCATGAGCATTCCGTATGAATCCTTCTTGCCTTCAAGCTTTCCTTGAATGTAATCGAAAGAATAATCATATTGAGAGTGTTTTTCATCTTCGCCAGATTGATTTTCTGTCATGTTTTTCAAATTAATTCAAAATTATGCTTTTAATGATTAACTTATGCAAAGAAATGGAATACCATAAAAAAAATTTATTAAAAATGAAAATTTCAGTTATCGACTAAATCTTCCAATTCCGATTGTTTTTCTTCCAGATATGCAATTCCTTTCTCCCAAAAAGACTCGTCTTTCAGGTCTATATCTAAAATTTGGAGCATTTCTTCAGGAGTAATAGAACTTCCAAATGATAGTAATTTTATGAATTTTGGGACGAATTTTTCTTTCTGATCAAGATACAATTGATATAAGGAAATTACTAGTAAGTTTGACATGTTATATGCATACACGTAAAATGGAGTATGGAGGAAATGGGGAACAACAAAACAGTAGTTAGCATATTCTTCCCGGAGATTCGTCATCGAATTACCAAACATGGCTTCCATTTCATCTGCAAAAAGATTCTTAATTTCTTCGGTTGTTGGTAATTTTTTTTCAATCAAGTCATGTAATTTTGATTCGAAGTTATAGAATGCATTCTGCCTAAAAGATGTGGCAAAATTGCTTTCCATGAAAACACATAGTAATGCTATTTTTTCATCTTTGGATAGATCTGTTTCCATTAAATGATCGAACATTAAGATTTCATTGAAAACCGAAGCTATTTCTGCGATTGCAAGAGATATACCTACATTAATGAAGTTTTGGTCTCTTTGAATATAGTATGCTTGAATAGCGTGACCTAACTCGTGAGCTAAAGTGAGCAATGAATCAACTGTATTTGTAAAATTGACGAAAACGAATGCATACTTTTTTAATTTTCCAAATTCACAAAAAGCACCCCGATTTTTCCCTTTCTTTGGAGTTACATCAATATGTTGTAGTTCATGAGTTTTTTGAATTATATCCTTGAATTCAGGATGAAACTTTTCGTTTACATTTTTGATTAGATCCATTGCTTCTTCATACGTGTACTTTTTGGATATCTGACCAACAGGACAATATAAATCTGACATGTGTAGTTCTGGCAGGTTCAATATTTTCTTTTTTAGATTATAATATCTTTCTACAACCTCACAGCTCTCAGAAGTTACTTTTCCTAATACTTCAACTATATCATCGTTTACTTCATTATCTAAATTCCTTCTTGAAATTGGAGTTTTAAAATTCTTTTTTTTTGATTCTAAGTCCCAATCTTTTAACATATTAATGAAGATATGTGTAAATATCATTTCATTTTTTTTATAATTCTCAACAATAGCTCCTAAAGCTTTTTTGCGAATATCTTTGTCTTGCTGATACAAGTATGAGAATAGTTCTGATTCAGTTAGTGTTTTTATCTCACCTTCAACGTCAAAATCGTACGTGAAACTACTTTTAAATTCCATGTATAGTTTTAAAAATCCACTTGCTCCGGTTATATCTTTCATTAAAATTATCTGCTCTTCTTTTTCCGATAGTTGATGTGGTTTTCTCAAGCGATTATTTTTCAAAGCATTTATATAGCTTTCTAATTTCGGAGAGTTAAGTAGTTCATTAAATTTCTCATCAGAAATCTTGTTTAATTCTAAATTGAAAAATATCAATTTTTCTTGAATTTTTACAGTAAATTCCTCTACTTTTGAGTAAAAGGCTTTCACTTCATCATCTAAATTATTGGTAGAATAACTTAAATTGGAATAACTTTGTAAGTAAAACACTTTTTCAGAAATACCTTCATATTTTTTATACCAGTCAAGTAAAGTATCAGATTTAAGCAAGGGATCTTGAAGATTTCCCTTAACTTCTCTATTAAACTCATCTGCTAAGGTAGATATCTCTTGAATATCTGTAGTAATCTTAGGATCATTGATTTCATCATAAAAATCACTCAAATCCCATTCAATAATTTTAGTATCCATAATGGTAATAACCCCCAAATTTTATTTGAATTTTACTTTTTCTGGTGAAAGAAATGAATAAATCATTATTTAGGATTAGGTATCGATGCCTTTTGCTACAGTAACTTAAAATGTGCAC
>DAOUVJ010000059.1 GCA_030667705.1 Promethearchaeota archaeon
AAACCATGATCTTGAAGGTTACCCATCTTCTATTCACCACTAAAAAATATTAATTTTAATATAAATAAAAAGAATTATTACAATTTCATAATTAGCAAAATTAAAAATTATGTTTTTTAGTAATTGTCTTTCAATAAATATTGATTAAAAAAAAGATGACACCTCTAACTGTTATTGGCGTGGATCCCGGATCATTAAGTTGGGATTTTTTTGGTTTAAATGGAAAGGAAATAATATTAGATGCTTCAATCCCATCAAAAGAGATAATTGCTAATCCTGAAAAAGCAATATCAATAATAAAAACTATTGATAAGATTGACTTAATAGTTGCTCCCAGTGGATTTGGTCTTCCTTTAAAAAAGGTTGATGAATTATCAGAAGAGGATCTTTTCTTAACATTATTGAAATCTAACGAGCAAGAAAAAAATCAACTCCTTGGATTAGGCAATGTTCTAAAATTAATTAAGAAAGAGAAATTACCTGGAGTCATTATTCCAGGAGTTAAACACCTACCAACTATTCCAAGATATCGGAAAGTAAATAAAATTGATATGGGAACTGCAGATAAATTATGTACAGCAGTAACTGGCATAAGAGATCAGATCGAAAGATTAAATTTGAGCCCACAAAACTCTAATTTTATCATGGTGGAAATTGGTCATGGTTTTACAGCTGTTTTAGCCATAGAAAATGGGCAAATTATAGATGGTATAGGGGGTTCAAATATCATGGGTTTTAGAGCCTGTGGCAGCCTTGATGGGGAACTAGCATATCTTATTAAAAATATTAAGAAAAAAGATATTTATGGAGGTGGTGTTTCATTTATTGCTGGTTACGAGGATTTAAGTTTGGAAGAAATAACAATATTAGCACAAAAAGATGATAGAACTAAGCTGGCTTTAGATGCTTATTTTTCAAGCGTTAAAAAAGCAGTTTATGGAATTACTTCATCTTTTTCAGAGAAAGATAATATTAAAGAAATATTAATCGCTGGTCGAGGTGCAGAGGTGATACCCATAAAAGAAGCAATCATCTCCCATTTAAAAGAAATAGCTCCAGTAAAATTAATGAAATCTTACAGTCACCTCTCAAAACGCGCTGCACAAGGCGCAGCTTTTATTGCTAATGGTTTAATGAAGGGTGAATTTGAACCAATTATATCTAACTTAAAAATTGCCGAATCATCAGGCTCGATTTTGGATGATATCTTTATTTCATTTGATAGAAATAACTTGATGAGTGATTTAAATTAACATACTCATAATAACAGGGCAACAAAGTTTTCCAATTATTTTAGAAATTGTAAGTTCGATTAAAAAACATCAAATTTCGGTGGAAAAAGCCCCCATATCAGTTTCTGCTTTTCTCACTAAACAAATTATAAGAAATATTTTAACAAAACTTACTATTTCTGATTATGATCTAGTTTTAATACCCGGATTTGTTCAATGGGATTCATCTGATATTGAAAAAGAGTTTTCTATTAACATCAAGAAAGGACCTGAATTTGCCTCTGATTTACCCGTAATTTTAAAAAACTTAGCTGATTTAAGTCTTTCAAATGTAATCCCCGCAAATAGAATACTTGAAACTTCTGGGGAAACAAAATTAGGAAAACTAATTGATGAGATATATACAAAAGCTAAAAAAAATCTTGGATTAAACACATATTATCTAAATCCAAAAAGATCTGAAATCATTATTGGACAAGGGCTTCCACCTCCCATTATTGCAGAAATAGTAAATTGCACGAAAAAGAATGATAAAGATATCCTTAAAAAAGTAAAGCATTACATCAATTCGGGTGCGGATATTATTGATATCGGATGCATCGCGAATAAACCCGATCCAACCAGAATTAAAGAAATAATACATCTCATCAGAAGAAATTATGATGTTCTTATCAGTATTGATTCCATGGATTCTAGTGAGGTTTTCACTGCTGTAGATAATGATATTGATCTGATTTTAAGTTTAGATTTAGGTAATTATGAAGAATTCTTAGATATTCCAAAAACTATCCCTATTGTGATACTTCCAACAAAAATTAATGAAGGTTATTTCCCTAAGGATCCAGAAACGAGAGTAGCAAACCTATTAAAGTTAACACGAATATTGCATGAGGTTGGTTTTAGGAAATTAATAGCTGATCCTCTACTAGAAACACCTATAGCACCTGGGATTTGTAATTCTTTAGAAGCATATTTCTTATATAAGAAGCAAATATCCCTAAAAGAAAATGAACACCTAGAAATTCCTACATTTTTTGGAATCTCTAACGTGGTTGAGCTCATGGACATTGATTCCGTCGGAATAAATGGTCTTCTTGCAAGCATCGCTATCGAATTAGATATGGGAATATTATTTACTGTGGAACATAGTACAAAATTAATGGGAGGTGTAGCTGAACTTAGGAATAGCATTAATTTATGCTATTTATCAAAACATAATAAATCACCTCCAATCAATCAAGGAATTCAATTATTTAAAGCAAAGGGAAAAATGAGTCAACCATTTCCAATTATTGATGAAAATAATATTATATCTATCACAGAATTAAATTCATCTTACATATCCGATGAAAAAGGCTATTTTAAAATATATGTGAACCATTATTCCAGAGAAATCTATGTTTTACTCTTTTCAACCAACCATCAATTATCTAAAACGTTTGTAGGTACAAATGCAGAAGCAATTAGTAAAGAAATAATTTCATCAAAAATTACTGAGAACTTATATCACATTAACTATATTGGTAGAGAATTAACAAGAGCAGAAATATGTTTAAAAACAGGTAAGCCATACATACAAGATAAATAAAATTCTACGTCAGATTATTAAAATTAAAAAAAGAGATTAAAATTATAATATCTCAAAACATGTTTTTAAATCCATTCCTGGTTCTAACAACGGTGTTAACTTGGCACCCGTTTTAGCTAAATTAGTCATGTGTAATTTCATTGCTTCTTCGCTCTCATATTTCTCATAAAATAAGATAGAATTTTTAAATTTTCTCCCAGAAATTATATGCGGAATATATTCGAGTGTTCCGGGTTCTGATTCTTTGATATTAGAAACCATTTCTTTCAGTACTTCTTTAACTTCATCCATTTTTCCTTCTTTTACTTTAACTTCAGCAATAATAGAAACCATTTTATATTAACCTTTTAAAATTTTATAATATTAGTATAAAAAAAAATTACTTTCTACTTAAATTAAATCAATTAAAAATATCATTTATTATCATTCCTACTGAGTTTTTAGGTGTTGGTATTTTGAGTATGTGAGATATTGTAGGAACAATATCTGTCAGATTTACAATCTTTTTCAGTTCGAATCCTTTTTTAATTCCTGGTCCATTTATAATTAAGGGGACACTTACAGAAAAATCCCCAAAAGTTGTAGTAGGCAAATAGTATGCATGTGCTCCAAAAAATTTTCGAGATCGATAACTTTTTGGTTTATTTAACAACTCCGATGAGATACTTGAAGCGTCAAGAGAACTCAAATCACCATCAAACAACCCATATGGAGGTTTCAAGAAATATACAACATCTCCTACTCTTTCTCCATCTAATCCATACTTGGATGCTTCTTCTCTTCTAAGCGCTAGTTGAACTATTGTTTCATTTGTTTCAGGATCTCTCATGCTGCATAGTGTATCAATGATTTGATCTCTAACCTTTTCATAATCACTTTGTTTTACAATTCCTTGAGGTTCTCTTCCTTTTAAATTAACCCACACAAAAGGAGGTTCCATATATGGGAATGCTATACTTTTTTCCCAATTTATGAAATATTTTCCTTCAGAATCATTCCATTTGTAAGTCATTAAACCTGCTTTAACAAAAGCAAGCGGAATATTAGCTATTTTCCAAATTGGAATAGCACCGTGATCTGATATAAATATTACTGTTGTATTCTTATCAACACAGTTTTGCATTAATAATCCTACAAGTTCATCAACAATCTTATAAGCAGTTTCTACATTTTGAATTACTTTAGTCGCTTTATTTTCTGAGTAAACCGGTGATTCTTTGTGAAGGTAAGCCAATGAATCATGATTAATATTATCTAATGGATGATAATGAAAATAGCAGAGATCCCAATTAATGCATTGTTTCATGTATATTATGGATTTAGCTAATGTTAAGCTTTCTTCTCTCGCAGATCTGAGAAATCTTTTCATTTTGCCATAAATCATAAACTCTACTTCTTGTTTTAGTGGAAGATCATATTCAAAAACATTTTTAACAAGTTTTTCTCCAAAGGATTCAGGATATGCCCACCCTTTGGTGTTATAAACAGCAGAACATTCAAGCTTTACAAAATCCCCTTTAGGATCAATTTTTACAGGTTTGATTTTAAAAATGCATGGCAATATCCCAAATCTTGTTTTTATCTTGATTTTAATCCATTTACTCCAAAAATTCTCAATTATATCCAATGATTGACTCTCACTACTGATTTTAATGCAATCATAATCTATACCCTTTGAATTTATTAGATTCAGGACAAGATGTGTTTTTTCAATAATAGATGGAGAATTTATGACTAATGTTGCTTGGTATATATGAGATTGGTTTTTAGAATCCGTCTCATCAAGTATTTCTAATCTATAAATAGGATTCTCATTGTCAACTGAATAATGGAATTTCCTAGAATTTGCTATCATTATTGGTAATGATTCCGGGATAGGCCAAGTGAAGAGACTCATGACTCCTTTCTTGAAGTTGCTTGGCCATCCTGCGGGATAATTCATGACAAATGGAATCAAATTATTATTATCAGCAACATCCCAAATGTATTCGGCGGTGCAATTTTTTGCTAATTGTGTTCTGGATCTATGTCGTAAACCCATATCTAAGGATTCTCCTGGAAAATGCGAATAAAAACTCGTAACGCCATGAACTGCCGTAGTAGCACCAGTTGCTATTGTTGCCCAATTTGTTGGAGTATCACATGGAGAACAAGAATATGCTTCACCAATAACACCTTCCTCTGCTAAATTGGCGATATTTGGAATAAGCCCGTCATCAATAAACCTTCTTATGAGATACGGAATTGCTTGATCTATTCCAATTAAGAGGAGTTTCTTTCTTCCATTTATCATATGAAATTGTTATTTATGAAGATTTTAATAAATTTCCTTCAGATGATTGTAAATCCCTCAGACAGAGATAAAATATCTACCAGATTATTAAACCTTAAAACTCATTTCATGATATTTTCAAGTTCTGAATACTTCACTTTCAACTCACAATATACATTATGAGGATGAATTGATTCGAAACTTTCCACCTGAAAAAGGATCTTTCCCTCGCCTAAATCAGGAAATCCTTTAGCATAGAAATTTTTTGCCATCCCTCTCACGATATCTTCGGCAAATAGGGGGTTAAGATGGGCTAATCGTACAAGTTGTGCTTCATCCGGTCGTTTTAAAACACTTTGAATTCTCCCGCTCATGGATTCCTCAATAACATCAATTATATCAAGAACATCAATTTGCTGTTTGTTAATATCTTTAATCTGAACAGTTATGGAACCTACCGATCTCTGATTATGAGATGAAAAGGGCAATATGTTTAAGAGGGTGTTAATATCTTCATTTGATATGTTTATATCGTCCCTGTTTTTCATAACCGATTCAGCGTATTCTTTACTGAGATCGAGGGCACAGGGACAGCAAGACATGCCCATTGCTTTAGCGCCAATAAAATATTCAAATTCTTGTTCACCCAATTCGGTTCTATTTCCATATACAATGGAGCTTACATCATAACTCTTCTGGATTACCCGATGATTGTTTTCCTTTAGTTGGATAATTATTTTACCCTCAAGTTTAACTTCTATTTTTGTTGTATATGGATGTTCTTTGAACAATTTTCTTGCTATTCTGTCTGATACAATTTCAATTGTAGAAGCAGGCTTGTATACACTTTCATTGATAACTTCTTCAATAGTTTCACTACTACGGCTCATATGTATCCCTCTCTGATTTGGAGGGAGAGATATCAATGCTGAGATTTTGGGGTAAAAAGAGTATCTTTTGTTCTCTTGAACAATTTCAACTTTCTTGTCAACACCAATAATTCCAACCTTGTCAATTCCAATTAGAATTGAAGGACCAGAGTTTTGCAAATCTTTTTTAAATTTTGAGATGTTGTTCACTTAGAAAATGTTTAATTATTAATTTGAAAAAGACTTGGTCGCATATAAAGAAGGATAATCACGAATCCTTTTCGTCTTTATGTACATTTTTTTAAAAAAAGATAAAGTTATGAATGAATCTGAGATTATTGACGATAGGAAATAATAAGACTCTATCTTACTTTTGCTTTAAAAAATGTCTATAGATAATAATATAATTTTTTATACTAATAATTCGAGGATTTCGTCTAAAACCCGACGGAATGGGAGCACTGCAACGAGAACAAAGATTTGAGGTTTTCATCCAATCCTTAAATTCATCAGCATGAGCAGGATATCTGCACTTTGGACAAATTACGATTCCTCTATTTCTATCATCAGGAAGTTTAGGTAGTTTAAAGCAGAAAATACATTTGAAGTCTTCTTCGGAGATATATGAACCTTTAGGTTTATACTTACTAAAATCTTTAATTTTAGGGGCATTTCTTACTCCTTGAGATTGAACGGACTTAGTTGTTTTTGTTGTTGTACTTCGAGAACGAGTTGTTGGTGCAGTTCTTGATCGGGGTCTAGTGGTGGTTGTACGTGTTGTTCTGGTTGTTGTTGTCGGTGTTTGGATAGTTCGACTTCTTGTGCGAGTACCGTAATTTTGTGTTGAGGGAGTAGTCAAGCTATTGATTCTTCTTGTACGTTGTGCGATATAATCACGCGTAGGTATACTTGAGCGGTTACTTATGAAACCAAAAATGATTAAATTAAAAATGGTGATAATGAGCAGAAGGAAAAGGTTAAGATCCAATGAAAAACGAAGTGGTGTAAATGGTGAATCATAAAACTCACTCACGTTATAGAAAGCAATCCAATAAGAGATAATAGCAATAATAATTGAAATTGCCAAAAAAAAACCTAATACCTTTGCTTTTACTGATTTGGTCCCAAAATAAATCACATTATATTTTTTAAAACATCGATAAATCGAATGAGAACCATAAATCACAAATGGTAAGCCAAATATGAGACTCCATAAACTAAAATAGAAATTAGAATCTGGTATCAAGTTTTCACCTAAAATTCCCGTAAAAGATCCCCAGATAGAATAAAAAACTCCAATTAATAAAGGAATTATTACAAAAAAAGCAGTATTATGAGGAGAATTAAACTCACGGTGCCGCTTGATATTTTCATAAAGTTTAATTGTAAATATCAGCCACAATCCAATTAATAACCAAGTTATAAAATTATTTAATGAAGCTGAAATTAAACCATGAATCATCCCTATTATAAAAAAAATAATGAGGATAATTGCTAACGTTTTCTGTTTTTTTTTTACCATGGTTTAATCTCCAATTAAAATTTATCTTTACTCATCATATTCTAAGTAAATTGGTTTACCTTCAATAATAGGATTTATGAATTCTAATATTTCTGGGAGCATTCTTACATCTAAATTTCCCTTCACATCAAATGGCACGGAAAACCATTTTTTTGACTTAAAATTCGCACGATAGATCTCAAAACCTAAAGATTTTCCGTTAATTTGATATGGATCAATTACTAATGCGACTGATTTATCCCAAAATGTCTGATATCGCCTTTGAGTCCCTAAGTCCTCTCTAGACATGAAACATCCATATGAGGGATGAGAATGATACCACCCACAGATAAATTGCTTGCTTTTTACAATGTCTTCGTAAGCTCTTGTAAAATTATTGTAATCTTTAATTTCAGCATAGACTGCAGTACCATGTCCCATCGGATACGCATCTTCTAAATGAAGTATTCCCTTGGATTTGTCATACCTACCAGCGAGTAACCCTATAACTTCAACCCAATTCTCTTTCTTAATTTTAGAATTCGCGTATTTTAACGCATGGCTTGATATCTTAAGAATAGCTTTTACTGTTATTGTTATTTTTGCTTCAGTCCTATCACTTTTAGCTACAGTTATTACAGGTTCCATTGGAATTGGATCTAATTTAGTTTTTATACCTTCTGAATGATCTAAAGGTTTTGCTTCAAAAATTTCAGCAGTTATTTCTTCTTGTAATTCCTCAAGTTGTAATTCTGTGTATATTTCTTCAAGTAATTCTTTTTTGATCTTTTCCTTTATTTTTTGTTTAATTGCATCTCTAATTTTATCGCTATTCTTATCATCAATTTTCATCTTAAATTCACCACTTATCTTTAGCGTATTTCTTTACCAAATTCCTGACTTTTTTCTCAAATAATTTTTGGTTTTTCATCATTTCTATTGCTGCTTTTTTATTAAAAACATCAGTTGGATTAACGTATTTACCTCGAGTATTTAGCATGGCAATTATTGCTTGTACAACGGTAACTGCTGTTTTTGAAGGGCTCCATCCACCTTTTTTACCCACCAAGGAAGGATCGACCATTGCTAAACAAATATTTCTTTGTCCCTTATATTCACTCGGCTTTGGCCAAAAATTAGGATGCCATATTGGTGTATGCAATCTTACGAAAGGTGGTTGGTTAGGGTATTGCGCAGGAAATTTCATTTCTAATTTAAATAAACCCCCTGCATATGCCGTTCCTTTAGGCCCCTTAACCGTAATTGCTAAGTGATCAATGCTCTTCTTTTTCGGATTAAAGGGTTTTAATTGAACTATAACTCCATTTTTAGCTAATTTCTTCAGCCCCGCAAAATCTCGGGAAACACGACTACTTCTTATACTCATTTTCTCAACCCCGTATTTTTTTTTAATTTTTATAGTATATTCTTTTATTTTAATTTAAGGGTAACATAAACCTCTCCCCCTATAAATCCCGCAATCGTTAAAAATTCGTAATTTCTTAAATTATTTTCTGCAACACTCTTTTCTATATCTATTATTGTGATATCATTAAAATCTAGTAAAGTTATGATTGGTTCAAGCTCAGAATCCAATTTAAATCCATTTTTTTCTAAAGTTTTAATTATGTTCAAGCAACTTGAGCTTGGTTTCATTTTAATCACAACTCTTCTTACATTTTTTCCACATTGAACACATTCTGGATTTCTTGTCTTTTCAATATGGTATAATTTCATGGTCATCGCATTAAATATAACATAATTCGTTAAAGGCTCTCCTAATCCTTTATGTCCATTTTTCCAGTGAATGATCTTCACTACTTCATGAGATTGTAATGCAGAAATAACAGCATTAATGGTAATGATTCCAGGATCATGACGATTAATAATTTTTACAATATCATCTTCAGTAAATTCAGGCAAGAAATCATGTTTATTAACTAATTCATTTGTGATTTTTTGAATAATTTTTATATCATTTATATCTTTGGGATTTGGATCCCTGTCAAATTTCTCTTTGAAAGCCATATCTCCTTTAAATAGACAATGAATCCTTTTTCGAGGGATACCAACTACAGTACAAGCCGCCATTTCATCATTCTCTATTATTGGTAGTGGATTACATTCATAACAGGTATTTCGATAAGGAAAAATAGTATAGATATGACCATGATAACCAGATACTCCTCCATCAACTAAGGGTTTTCTAAATCGTACACATTGAGCGTTCAAGTTTAATCGCGCATTCATTGAATCAAGACCCCCAACAATAACATCTGCATTATGATATAAGGAGGGATTTAATCTTTCTAATGATGTATAATATCCTTTTACTGTGATATTAGGATTAATTTCCTTTAATTTTTTAGCAGCTGCGATAGCTTTAGGCTCTCCTAATTTTGCGCCAATAAAAAGAATCTGCCGGTTAAAATTTGAATGCTCAATTATATCTAAATCAACGAGATCTAAATGACCAACACCTAACATGGCTAAGTTTTTAGCAATTTCACAGCCTAAACCTCCCACTCCAACGATTAATACTCTGGAGTTTTTAATTAATTTTTGGGACCAGCCTTCAAGACGAAATTGCCGATCATATAAATCTCTTTCTACAGCCGACATTCCTTTTGCAAAAAAATCTGATTCCTTAGTCATTAATATCCCCATTAATTTTACATTAAATTTACATTAATTTTAATTAAAAAAATAAAAAAATTGAAGGGCTTAATGCCCTTACCATATATTATATTGTATGAAAAGAATTATTTAAAAGTATCCCGCGGTACTCGCCGGGATTAATAGAATATCGTCGCCATCACTTACATTATAGTCTTTTAATTGATTACTCTCATCCATAGTTCTTCCACCAGAAGATAGATGGAACTCATCTGGATCAAGCCCGAATAAATTTCCACATGTTTGCTTGATATCGCCTACTTGATTTGCGTCATTTACGGTAAGTTTCTCTTTCTTTTCACCAGGACCAATGGTAGACATGAAATATAGAGTCACCTTTTTTCCTGTCGAGGGTACTTTACTTGATGGGGTTTTAGACTTAACTGGTTCTAATTCCTCATCAAAATCTTCATCAAAACTCATTCAAATCACTCCAATTATTTTTTTTAGTTTTTTTTTAATAACTTAATAATATCACGTTAAAATAGTATTATAAAACCAATTGGAATGATTTTGAAGTTTTTTGATTTTAATAATTTATGAGGGATTATTGCTTTAGAATCCTTATATATTATACCTATAAATTCTATGACGTTCTATTAATATATATTCTATAAAAATATCACTTAGAGAGAAGATTTATTAATCAAATTCATAAATTTGAACATTATACGATAATAAGCTTATGAGCACTCCAGATGAGGTTGAGCCCCTTATCCTCAGCTTAACTAAAGAATATTTAAAGAAAAAGCCATTTTTTTCAATTGAAGACATAGTGGTCTATATAAGCAATAGGACGCGAGCGAAACCTTATTTAAATAAAAACAAAATCGAAAAAAGTATTAAAGATCTCATTAAAAAACGACGGCTAATTCCTGGAACTAAATTAATGAAAAATAACATCATTGAACATCCAATTAGAAATGAAATTTTTAATCATGTAAAAAAAAATCCATCAAATATTAATGATATCATGAGAGCGATAAACATAGGAAGTAATCAAGCTCTCTGGCACCTATCGTGTTTAGAAAAGTTCCAGTTCATACGTTCAAGAAATATTGAAAATCAACGAATTATTTTCGTTTATGATTCAAATCCTGAATTAGATGAATTGTATTTTTATTTAAAACAAGAGATTGTCCAAGAAATAATTGAATTTATGTTAAATCAAAATGATTTACTAAAAGTTTCGGATATCTCTAATAATCTTAAGAAAAATTATAATACGGTTAAAAAATACTTAGAAATCTTACACAATTTACAATTAGCTAAAATTGAAAAAGATAAAAAAAGAACTCTGTTCAAATTGGATCTTAAAAGATACAATAAATCTAGAGAGTTAATTTTTGGTGAAAAAAGATGAAAAATTCACAGTTATTCCAATTGGATTTATATTTTGAATTATATATTAGAAATTTAGAAAATTATCTATATTAAAAATGATGAAGAAAAATTATTGGATTATAGCTCTTTATGTTGTTTTTGCATTTATATACCTGTTTTTCTTCCTTTTAGATATAGTTAATTTTCCAATTTTTATAATTTTAACAATATCTAGTGTATCTGTTTTGTCAACTAGTACAGTATATACAATAATCCAATCTAAGAGTAGTTCAAAGGACTTTATTTCCTCTAAAGCTAAATATCCTTCAAAAAAAAAAACAATGGAGCACATGCTCCCAGAACTTATTGAGGATTATTTTGAAGCAATGCCTTTAATCGATCAATATGCTAATTCAGAAGAATCTTATGAAGATATACCAAGAATTGATGAGTTTATTTTCACAGAATTTGAACAAGAAGAATTACATAAGATAGATCGTTTAAAATTATCAAAAATGGATAAGATCTTTTTTCTTAGAGAAATGCTATATTTTGAAGCTGGTGAAAGAAAACGATTAATAGATGAGATGCTTAAATGTCAAATGGATACTTCCGAACCCGTCATTTATTCACCTTCATTAACACCCTTTGGAATAGAACATAAACTACGTGTTTACATTAGATCTCTTCTTGAACCTGGTGAGAAAACAAAAATAATAATTATTGAAAAATCAGATTTCATAGCAGAGCTTAAAGACAGAATTGGAATATTATTTGATTACAAGCCAGTGGATTTCGTACTTTCATCGGGAGGTATAATATTAAATGAAAAATCCCAAGTAAAGCAATATGATATTGATGATGATGACGAAATTGCTATTATTCCATCAAGAAAAGAAAGAAAATAAATTTAAATTATACAAAATATTTACCAGCAGTGCTTGCTGGAATCAATAAGATATCATCTCCATCTCTAATATCATAATCACTTAACGTAGACGATTCATCCAATGTGACTCCGCCTGTAGATAGATGAAAATCAATAGGATCTAATCCAAATAAATTAGCTACTGTTTCTTTTATTGCTCCTGCATTATTACATGTATTTACCAATAACTTTTGTTTTTTCTCTCCGGGTCCTATTGTTGACATAAAAAATACGGATATTTTTTTTCCTTCTGGAGCTGGACTTGGAGATTTAGATTTAGGTTCTTCATCCGGAGTTGCACTATCTATCGGCTCATATGAATCTTCTGAATCATCACTTAAATCTTCATCAAGATCTTCATCGAATTCCTCATCAAATTCATTATCAAAATCCATTTTTAAACACCATATTCTTAGATTATTAAACTCTTAAGAAAATAATGGAATTTATAATATATAAAAACAAACACTTTAGAATTTGTCTTTATATAACAATATTATAAACAATAAAACCGTGCAAGAAAGATGAATGAAAAACCTATTCCTAAACACCAAATTCGAGAAAAAACACCCGATGAGGAGCTAAATGGAGTTCCAGACCAAAAATTATTTAGGAAAATAAAAGAAGAAAGAATTAAATTAAATAATGAAAAAGAGGAATGGGAAAGAGTATTAAAAAAACTTCAAGGTTATGATAATAATATTGAAAATTTAGAGAAGAAAAGAAAAGAAAAAGAATTCGAACTTAGGAACCTTATCAACCAAAATGACAAATTGAAAAGAAATTTGGAGAAGGCTAATAACGAGATTAACCAAACCAAGAATACCCTAAATTTAAAAAAAAGAGAATTAAATCAAAAATCTGACGATATAAATCAATATAAACAAAAATTGGATAAAGTTAAAAACGATATTGGACAAGAAAAGAAAGATTTAAGGAAAGAAAAAGAACAGGCAGAAGAGAAAATTAATAAGATTAAAACTAAAATTCCGGGCATGGAAAGAAGAGAGAGTGCCTTAGAAAGAACAATTAATGATTTAGAAGATAAATTAATGGACTTAAGGAATGAAATAAACGATTTAGCAAGAATTAGGGATAATCTCAAGAAAGAAATAAATGATTTGAATAGAAATATTACTGATGAAAAAAACAGAATTAAAGAAGAGAAAAAAAAATTACTTGAAGAAAGAGACAAAAATCGAATTAAAAAAACTGAATTAAAATCTTTAAATCGAGATGTTCAAAAGAAACGTGAATCGTTAGACAAAGAGAAATACAGATCTAAAGAAGAATTAAAGTCGTTGGAAAGAAAAAAATCACAATTTAACTCAAGATTTAAAGAACTAGAAAATAAGATTCCAAAATTAGAAAATCAGTATTATTCTAAACAAAATAAGATAAATGATTCAGAAGATAAAATTAAACGACTTAACTCTGAGATAAAACGTTTGGAAAACAAAAAAGCAAAAAATTCTGCAGAAATCAGAGATACCGAAAGATCCTTAGCAAAAGAAAAATCTAAAATACATGATGAAAAGAATACTATAAAGAGAGAAAGAGAAAAACTTGAAAGAGATAGAGCTAACTTTTTAAAACAAAAAAAAGATTTTGAAAAATCTTTGATGAGGGCGAAGACCCCACCAAAAACAAAAATAAAATCAAAAACGCCTTCAAGATATTGAATTAAAAGTCAATCAGGAGATTTATATGGAGATTCCAATAGGAATTGAAGGAGATTATATAGAAACCAAGAAAGATCATCTTTTTTTTGATGTGAAAGGTTTACATCATCCTAATGATCGAAAAATTTGTTTTTTAAGATTTATCCCGGATGTCGAGGGAGATCGTGTTAGAAATGGAATAAGATATACTAAAATTTACAATCTAGAACACAGATACTCAATTATTAATGAAAAATATCCTCAGCATTCATTTTTCTCGCAAGAAATGGACATGATCCTTCAATGTGTAAAAAATGAAGACATCAAAAAGATATATTCGCCAAGAGATTATTATAAAATGGTTTCTTATAAACAAGATTTAACCAAAATTGAGAAAATATCGAAAGAGTTATGTAACTTATTTGTTGAATTTGGAGCCATTCCTGAAAACTTGATTGGAATAACTGGATCTCCAATGGTAGGTTTAAATACGGAAAAATCTGATATTGACATAATTCTTTATGGAACTCAAACAAGCGTGCAATTTCAGGAGAAACTACAAAATATATTCAAAAAATACACACACATCAGAAAATATAATTTGGATGAATATAAGAAACACTACAAGTGGCGCGTAGGAGGTTCAAATATAAGTTTTCAAGACTTTCTAAAAAGTGAACAACGAAAACTTCATCAAGGAATATATCAAGATATAGAATTTTTTATTCGATACATTAAAAGTCCGAGAGATTGGGAAGGAGACTACAATGACTATCAGTATAAAAATATGGGGAGAATATCTCTCATTGCAGAAATAATGGATTCTACCGATTCTATATTTACCCCCTGTTCATATAAGATAAAATGCTCTAAAGTTTTGGAAAGTGATGCAAACATCAATAATCGGATGAATGTAATAACTCAAATCAATTCCTATAGAGGGCGTTTTTGTGAACAAGCAAAAGATGGAGAAAAAGTTCTAGTTAAAGGAAAAATCGAAAAAGTAAACTATAGAGATTCAGAATTCTATCGAATATTACTAACTGATCAAACTCTCGATAAAATGATCATCATCAACTAACAAAATAAAAAAATAATAGGTGTCAATCATTATCAGATCCATAGATGATCGAACGATATAAGAAGTATGTCGAATTGGATCCTAATGACGCAGATGGTTGGATTAATTTAGGAGATGCTTATTATGACTCTAACGATATCGATGGCGCAATAGAATCATATAATAAAGCCATAAAATTGAATCCAGATTTTTCTGAGGTTTGGAATAATCTTGGACTTGTTTATTCAATGAAAGGGCAGAATGATAAAGCAATTGAGTGTTTTCAACGTGCTATTGAGATCGATCCTGAAGACGGAATTGCTTTTTATAATATGGGTTTTGCTTATGAGGATAAAGGAGAATTTGATAAAGCGATAGAAAAATATATGAAAGCTCTTGAGTATGAACCTAGCTATACAGACATTTGGAACAACATTGCTCTCATACATCGAGATTTTGAAAATTATGAAAAAGCAATAGAATGTTATGAAAAAGCAATCAAAATAAATCCTGATAGCCTAATCCTATTTAATAATTTAGCAATCGTCTATTATGATAATAAAAATTATGAAAAGTCGATTTTTTACTATCAAAAAGCAATAGAAATAGATCCTAATAATGCTGAACTCTGGTGTGATTTAGGAGATGTCGCATATGAACAATCAAACTATGCTTTAGCCATTGAATCATATCAACAAGCAGTCAAGATTAACCCTAAATACGTCGAAGCATGGAATAATTTAGGTTTAGCTTTTACCTTCAACGAACAATATGAAGAATCGATTTCAAGTTATGAAGAAGCAATGAAATTTGAACCTGATGATCCAGTATTATATGATAATATTGGCTTTAGCTATTCTGCAATAGAGGATTTTGAAATGGCAATTTCCTTTTACGAAAAGGCCCTATTAATCAATGCTGATAATATAACATCTTTAAAAAAATTAGGAACAATTTATTGTGATATATACAAGGAGCATAAGAAAGCTTTAAATTATTTTAAGAGAGTTAATGAACTGGATCCATCAGATAATGACGTAAAAATCTACTTGACTGAATGTAATGAAAATTTAGAAGTCAATAGAAAAGAAAGTTAAGGATATTTTTAAATTTTAGATTAAAATTTATATACCATTGTATTTTTAAAATTATATGGAATTCTTTAATGCTGATCTTCACATTCACTCCCCTCACTCTATTGCAGTCTCCAAATCATTAAATTTAGATACGATGATTGAAACAAGTAGAAAAAAAGGCTTACATATCATCGGAACTGGAGATATCTTACAGCCTGATTGGTTTAAATACATGGAACATAACTTAACAAAAAATAAAGATAATTCATTCTCTTATAAGGGTACTTTTTTCATCTTACAGACTGAAATAGAAGATGAAGAAAATATCCATCATATTATTCTCTTCCCGGACTTTCAAAGTGTTCTTGAAATCCAAAAAATCTTGTCTCCACATTCAAAAAATATTCATGGTGAATGGGGAGGGCGACCCAGGGTCAATTTATCTCCTCCAGAATTAATAGATAAAATTGATGATTTAGGAGCAATTTTAGGACCGGCTCATGCATTTACTCCCTTTAAAGCAATCTTTCGACAAAAAAAATATAAAACAATTCAAGAGTGTTACCAAGATTCTTGGAAAAAAATTCTCTTTTTAGAATTAGGTTTATCCGCAAATACTGAATTAGCCGACCGTCTTGATTCATTAAAAAATATTACTTTCCTAAGTAATAGTGATGCACACTCAGAAGGAGCTCGATCTTTAGGTAGAGAATTTAATAAGTTTGAAATTGAAGCTCCTTCATTTGAAGAAATTCTCTCAGCACTTATGAGGAAAAGCGATAGAAAAATTGTATTAAATGTAGGATTACATCCCAAACTAGGTAAATATTATAACATGTTCTGTTTTAATTGCAGGAGGAGAATTCTTTTGTCTATATC
>DAOUVJ010000220.1 GCA_030667705.1 Promethearchaeota archaeon
AAGATCAAGCGTAAGGAATTGAGGGTGAAGGAGTTTGCGAAGAAGAAGGGGGTGATTGAAGAGCTAAAGGAGAAGGGGTTGTGGTTTAGGTAAGGGGGAGATGGGGGGTGGGGAATTTTAAACCACCGTTGACACTCTTAGTATCTCTTCAGAATTCTGGAATGGACTCGAACAAATATACATCGTTTTTGTATTATTGCTAGTTCATTGGAATTCAATGTTTTGTTTTAAGCCTAAGCTGGCTAAATCTCAAGTGTTTTTGCCGATAAAATTTCTAAAGAATCCTTCTCCAGAACATCTCACAAGAAAAACAACAAAAAAGCTAACCTCAGAAGTCCTCTAACGAAATAATTTGTTGAGTATTTGTCTTTCTTGTAAATGCTACTACAGCAACAGCGCTGAATATAGCGGTTTTAATAAATCTATTCAAGAACTTTATGTCCTGAAATCAGAAGCTAAAAAGCCATCATATCCATGTTTAATACAAAAATTTAATTCTGCTTTTCCACCTATTGCTACTTCTTTTCGAATACCTTTTATGAAATATTGACTAATAGGGTCTAATTCAAGCCTGAAAAATTTTTGGCCTTCGTAATGATTTAAATTGACTATACTATGGTAACGCCGAGCATTTTTTGCTAAAGAATTATCAATCTTGCATTCAAAATACTCTATCAATGATTCAGAATCGTCTTCATCAAAAGAATAATAATCCTTTTCGAGCACAAACTCATCCTTTAGAAATCTAGGCTTCGATTCTCTAAATGTGTTAATTATGTCTCCTGATTTCTCACGAAGAAAATCATATTTTTCTAAAACTAAAGCATCAATTAGAACTAACCTTGCATATCTAGCTAATAAAAAGAAATTAATTTTTACTTCTTGATAACGGATTAGTTTATCAAAAAAAACTCGCAAGTATTCAAAACGTGTCTCTGCATTCTTAATAAAAGCATGTTTTGCTATATAACTTAGAATTATTGCAATAGATGGATCTTTTTTTCCATTTTCCCAATATAAGGATACTAATTCAGAAAGTTTATTATAATTATCTTTATTTGGTTTCGCAAGAAGACTGTTTGCATAATATTCTAAAATCCAAGCAGATGCATTTTTCTCCATAATCTTATAAATAAGAAATTGTTGGTCTTCTTCAGGTAATTGATTAAATAAAATTTCTTTATCGGTCATTTTTATTAAATAGTTGTGACGATCAGAAGGAATTACTTCTAGTCCTTCAAAGAGTAAAGCATTTTTCTCAGCGATTAATAAAGCCTTTGTGTCATCATCAGCAAAAACATTATTTAGACGATGATTTATCATTGATATTTCAGTATAATATGCGTGCTCCTCTCTAATATTTGAGAAGGTTCTGCTTTTGGCAAAATAAATTTTAGCTAAATCATAATATTTGAGGGCTTTTTTGGGATTATTATCAATCTCATTTTTAAAAATTTTATAACATAGATTTCCTAATGAGTGGATTATAGAGCTATTTTCAGGATTTTCTTCACTTGCTAGGTCCAAATAGTAACGAGCTTCTTCAAGTTTTGTTCCTTCACGAATTAAATAAGCTCCAAATTGATGGTTTAAAACATAATCTTCCTCAAAATTTTTTTCGGTGGCCGCTTTAATACTCATAACTTGTTCAATTGTAAACGATCCTTCATAGCGACATATTGAATGAAAAAAGTCACGTACAAATAGCAATTCTGCTTGATCGCAATGAGAAAGAATTTTATTAATCAGATATACTTGTTCATTAATCTCAGGCATCAATTTTTGCAATATCCTTCTAGAAAACTCAGAATGTCTCGGAGAAGCAAACTGGCTTTTAAAATCGATAATATTTTCTACATTTAGTAATGCTTTAAAATTTGGTGAACTTCGCAAATCTGAAAAAACATCTATACTTATATCCAATGCCTCTGCACAAATCGATAATCGAGGTGTATAGTTATACTGATGAAAAACTGCTACTGATAGGTAGAAATTCTTTATTAAATCGGAATCGTTAAGTTTTTCTATTTCATCAGATATTATTTCATCAAATCGTCGATATTTCTTATCAAACCAAGTATAAAGGATAAGTAATATATCTCGATCACAATACTGTTGCCATTTTGCCCTATCCAGTAAAATATCTCTTGAGTCATGGACTCTTGGTTCTAGTTTACTAACAACATCAAAGAGTTCATCAATTTCTTGATCATCCAATTTGTGCGGTATAGAAACATATTGATAATTATAAAGTTGTAGTAATCGATCTATTGAATCAGAAATTCGTAATTTTTCATATTCATCTTGGTTAAGTGTAAGAATTAAAACACAAGGTTTGCCATGATTTTCAAGATAACTTATCAAATGGTCTAAGGCATTAGTTCGATTGAATAAATGATCTGCTAATATTACAGGTATTGCCTTTGAATACTCTTCTTCATCACTAACTGAAAATAATGATAAGAACTTGTCAATTTGCTTAACATCCCATCCCGAAATACTTATAGAACTATCTAATTCAACTGACTTTTCAAGATAACCAGCTTGTTGAGATAAATTAATGGCAGGTTGGTTTAACTCGAAATATGCATGGTTTAAGAGCTGTCGCGATAATGCACTTTTTCCAGAAGCTCTTTTTCCAGTGATAACTAAAATTTCAGAACTTTTAGTTGATTTTACATCATTTATAACTTTTTCTAACTTTTCTGTAGATTCATCAAAAATAGTTCTTTTAATATAATATCCTTTAGATAATATCATATCATTAGGATTGGCTTTCCACATATCAACTAGCTTACTATTTGGAACACCTTCAATTTTAGCACGTTCACCTTCTAGATATTGTTCGTGATAAAAATTAAATTGTGAAGAGAATTGTTTATGCTCCCCAAGAGTAAGGCCTATTTCTGTTTCGCCTAATTTTATCCAGATTTTTTTATCAATATCTTCTACTTTTGATTTTAATTTCTGCTCATTTTTTAAATGAGTGATTGATTCCATAAATTCTTGGAATGTTCCTTCAAGTAAAGTTAATCCAGATTCTTCAACATCTGAACGGTCAATTGGGGTAACATCTTTTAAGACTGTATAAGCTTTGAATGGCTGATTGAAATAACTTGATAAAGTATTATAAGTCTCAATTATATTTGCTAAAATTGGATTATTTTCAGCACGATGAGCTTGAAAACCAACAAAAATAATAGAACAACCATATGCATGTCTCTTTAATTCATCGAAGAAGGGTTTATTCTTACCAATACTTGCTCTAAAATCAGATTGAGTTATAACTAAAGGAGGTGAACTGTCAGGATATTTTTCTAATTCACGACAACACCCGTGAATTTTAAAGTATTTCAATTTTCCTTCATGGTTTTCATGAATCGCATTCAATTCTTTTGGATCAACAATTGGAAATAATCTATAACTTTGTGACTTAAGGTCGTTCTCAGCATATTCCATGCATAAATCATAGTTCGTTGTAAATATTGCCTTCCAGTCAAATTGAAAAATACGTTTATGTGTTTCGAGATTATGATAATTGTTGGCATTTATAAAATATTGTATGACTTGTTTATTGACCCATTTTCGTGTAAAACTCCCATCCTTATCAATTTTTGCAACCAATCTAGATAAATCATCTTTGAAATCAACGTAATTAACCCGGTCTCCAGTTTTATCAAACAGATAATTTGCCAAACCTTCTGCTCCAAAAACGTCCGCTGCTTGACTAGCTCCTGCACCTAAAAAAAGGACTGCATTTCCGTTTAAAATATCGTCTTTCAATTGTCCAACAATTTTTATTTTTTATTCCTCCTCTACATTGTCTAATGAACAAAAATGCTAGTGGAAGCAAAATTGACTTTCAATAATTCAATTTAATATTTTACATTAAGTAATTTTCTATTTAAAATCGGCGCCTATTTTTTGGAATTTAGATTTTATTTATTTTTCATCAACTGCGAGCATAAATCCCCCATCCCACAGTCACCTATACCCAAAATTAATTCCCAGGCCTGCAAATAATACTCAGCTCCTTTTTTTTTCATCTTGTCCGTCTGAAACACAATACTCCACACATCCACCTATAACCACATCCAATAAAAATCAACCCATCCCACCACATCACCCAGAAAAC
>DAOUVJ010000100.1 GCA_030667705.1 Promethearchaeota archaeon
ATGCACCGGTAAGCCAATCCGTGAAATATTTAGAAGATATTTTACAAGCAGTGGATGTACCAGTCATTATTGGATGTTCGGGTAATAAAAAGAAAGATATTGAATTATTCGAAGCCGCAGCTCCCATAACAGAGAGCGAAGTATTGATGCTTTCTGCAGCAGATAAAGCCACTTGGGAGGAAGTCATACCTTTAGCAGTAAAATATGACCATAATTGCTTGCTATGGACGAGTTTAGACCTTAACAATCAAATTAAGATGAACAAGGACGCCCTCGAGCTTGGTCTTCCACGTAATCGAATCGTGATGGACCCGACGTGCGCAACACTTGGTTATGGCATGGAATATAGTTTTAGTATCTACCAAAGAATGCGAGTTGCAGGTCTTTTAGGTGAAGAAGATTTAGCTTATCCAATTAGTGGAGGAACTACTAACGCATGGGGTGCTCGTGAAGCATGGATGAGTGAAAAGTTAGCTCCTGATTGGGGTTTACGACAATATAGAGGACCTATTTGGGAAGTTATCAATGCTCTTTCATTAATCTTGGTTGGTTTAGATTTGGCTATGATGTTCCATCCTGTAGCCGCTAAATACGTGAAAGATATCACGGGACAATTCTTTGCCGAAATACCTAAAGTATTGGACAATTTGGGTTATTACGACTGGGTTTCTGCTCGTTTGAAATGATAAACGTGGACATTATTCATTTTTAATTTATTATTTTTTATTCCTTTTTTCTGCTTTTTTTGCTCAATGATTCAATTATTATACAGCTCCATTTTCGTCTTTTGTTTGCAATCATAAGTTTTAAATATTCTATTTTATAAAGTAGAATAGGTAGTTTACTACGGGGGGTAGATATAATGAAAACAATAGATCTTTATACCGTTTTTCTTACAATATTAGGATTTTCCGCTTTATTTGCTTTAGGCTACTTAATACTATTCTTTACGAGTTTGATTTTTTATTAAGGATATATTTGCATAACAATTGCTCCTACTTCATAACTGCATTAACATAAAAATGTCAAAAGTAATTTCACTCTTTTATGAATTTTAATAATCGATCTTTACCAAATAATCGAACTTCCAGGAGGATTTTACGAAAGAGATCTTGAGCTACAATATATTCAGTAAACTTCTGTTCATGAAATCGGAATTCTTTGGAGTGATTTGAATATTTAATGTGTAAAATTTCATGATATAACAAGAATTTGATTAAAAATTTTGGAGTATTCTTAAAACTACTGGATATCAATATCTCATTTCGTACTTCACGGTTTCTATTGGTTCTAAAATACTTCCCACCGAGTTGATAGGTGATACGGGAATTCCATTTTACTCTGACGGTATTCAATAATGACCTTTGCTCATTAGAAAAGGTATCATATAAATTAGAATATTCTCTCTTGAGTTCTTTGATGAGGAAATAGAGATCCTCATCTGAATTATAGGAAGATCGTTCAAAGGAAGGGAATGGAGTATTAATTTCATTATCCTTAAACAAGATACTATATGAGACTCTGTATCTTTTATTATTTACCTGTATTAAGGCTGTTTTTGGATTTTTTTTTAGGACAACGGCTTCATTTAGTTTTCCATTGGAATGGAAAAATACCACATCTTCTACTTTTAAATTATTTCTTTCAATCATGAATAATCCATGTAAGTCATATACTTTTTTTCTACTTTCTTACTCATTCTAAAATTAGAAAATGCATATAAATTCTTTGAGTCAACAAGTTTTTTAAGGAAAGGACCTAAATAAGAGATCTTGAATTTTATTGCTAAGTTCTTTTGCTAAATCACAAAGTATCTCATCGGGAGCATTTTCCAAGTACTCAAACAGTTCAGTTTGGATTACTGGTTGAATTTCCTTCATTACATTTTCAATTACTCCATGTTTTCTTAAATAATCACTTTTATAGCTTTGAATATAGCTATTATTTATTTTTTTTAACCACTTTTTACCTTTTAACTCTAGACTCCTGAAAAGTTCTCTGCTACAAGTAGCATTAAAATTTTGAAACTCATAATCATGAGTTGCTAAATGTTCTTTTATGTAAGAAATAACTTGAGTTTTTTCATTTGAATTCAAGTTTGCATGAGAATTAAGTAAAACAATCACCATGTATTTTTCAAATAAGAAATATATCTGTACTTTAATATTTGAGCCATAAACTTCGAAATGAGATAAATTTTGGATGTTTATTTGACCTGCAATAGTTTTAATTGAACTAAAGTACATTGAAATTAACTCTAAGAGATTTTCATCGTCTTTAGAAAGATAAGATTTAATTGGACCATAATTGGATCCTTCTTCGGAATTGTATTCGATTACCATTAATGCATATCCATCCAAATTTGAGATAATTAGGCCAATTATAGGAGGTGTATCATTAAAATTACAACTACGATATGCAATTTCACTTAATGTCTTATCTATGAAACTATTGGTTTCTTGATAAGGTTCCTTCAATTTTACATTAGATATTGGTTTACTCATTTGAAAAATCTTACTCACTAAATGTAGTTTAGGAATTGTAAATTACATTTAATTCCATTAATAAGCAAAGACGGTATTTGTTTTGTGAGTCTAGTATTATGTAGGTGATATTTCGACAAAAAAAATTAAAGAAAAAAATAAAAAATTATTTTACAATCATTCCACTCTTATCAAAATTCAGAAAATAACTGATCTTTTGTTTTAATGGAAATACTCCCTCTTTCAATAAGGTATAGAGAAATATTCCGATGAATATAAGAGACCCTAAACCCGGGGCAAAATTTGTGATCACATTAACTGTTGTATCTGAAGGATTAAAAGAAATAAGAGTAAATATCAGTGAAGCAACAGCAATAGCAATGGATATAAACGAGACAATTATGGCAGTTTTCTTACTCACATCTAAATGGAGTGGTCCTATATCTACATGAAAAGTTTTGGGTTGAACTATAATCGAAAGAATTGAATGATTTATCGTTTTCTCTTCAAATTCCACGTATACATGCAAGTGTCTTCTCTCACTTTCTTTCTTCTCTTTTTTTGTTCTCTTTTCCTTTTTTTTTATAGGAAGTACGGAAAATATCATGACTGGAGGATTAATCGCATCTTTTTTAACTTCTACTCTTCCAAATAGCGGATGCACCTCAAAATCCTCTCCCTCTACCTTAATATTGAGTACAGGTGGTTCCTTTTTGGTCGTTGTGATAGTAAAAGAGGTTTCAAAAATAGTTTTACCTTCTTCATCCATTATTTTTAATTCTTTATGCGATAGATAGATATAAAATAAATAACTTGTCTTTTCCATCATGACTGAATAATATTGAAGTCCCATATTAATTTCGTACACTGAAGGTTTAGCTTTTTCATCTTTTGCTTCTTCTCTTTTGAAATAATCCGATTCTGGCAAGCTTGAAACAGTAACTTCCTCAGCACGCTTTGGTGATGGAGCAGATGATGCAGGCGCTGCTTTTGGTGGACCTGCTCCAGGTGGTCCTCTAGGCGCTCCTGCAGGAGGTGGTGCTGATACTTTTGGAGCTGGAGAAGGCGGAGGCAAAAAATCCATAGATTTAACTCTATCCATCTTTTCTTCAGCTTCCCCAAAATCATCATAATCAGCTGATTCCTCTAACATTTCTTCCTCTTCCAATATTTCTTCTTCATATTTCATTGGTTCTTCGTCAAAAGTTACTTTTTTTGCTTTTCTTTTAGCGCTTCTTTCAGGAGCTTGAGGTTTTTTCAATTCTTTACTCCTAACAGATTTTTCATCTCTCAATCCCCCAAGATCGTCCTTTTTTTTTTTATCCGGTTTTTCAGCTTCTCTTTTGGATATTAAAGCTAATTTGCTAATTTTAGTTTTTTCTGCTATTGGTGTGAGGGTAACGAATTCTACAATCGCTAAATTCTCTCTATTCAATGAAATTTGACCAAATGACTCATAAATGTCATCGAGTATTTTTGAAAGGCTAGTATTTTTCTTATAATTGCCAATGAATACAAAATCCATTATATAAACTGATAGAACTTCAGTCTTCTTATTATAAAATAATGTATTGGTGGGAATTTTTAATTCTTGAATAGTTTGTAATGATTCCATGTGATTCTCCTACTTGTGTTTCATAATATTGATATTAGAATTAAAAATTATTATTTTTTTTAAAACTTAAAGTTTTAGAGGATAGAAATAAAAAATATAATCAAAAAAAGTGAAAATGATATCTATACAATTAAATCTCTGAAATAAGATTTAATTTCAAAGAGATACCCGCTCAGATCCTTTAATTTCTTTATCTTGACAATAGGACCAATGATTCTTTCTATTACTTCATTTACGATTTGAAGGTCTTTGTATGATTTAAAATCCTCGTACTCTTGACTCTCAAACTTACTCATCCATGGTTTTAATTTTGGGTCATCCTTGATTGGTCGCAAATCCCAATTTAATGTTCGCTTATATTTATTAGTTAATGGTTTTAATTTCTGGTGATCCCATCGATGTAGAATCCAAGGACCATAATCATTGAGCTTATCAAAGTCCAATTCCAGATCCTCACGCCATTCAAATTGATGATCCCAATTTGCTGTTGCTAGATAATTATCATTGCTAGATTTTTCAATTGGGAAAAATTTCCATTTATTTCTATTAATTTCTTCACTTCTGAACGGAATACCTTCACTATATTGAAAAAAATAACCTATTGGGATGAAATTTTTTGGTTCAGAACTTAATATTTTTAAATACACTTCCACTTGAGTGATATCCAACTTATTTTTAATTAATTCATCTTGATACAATTTATATACTATGTTCTTTGCCATATTTGGGAGACATTTACCACTAAAAACAGGATAGTATGAAAAGCAGAAATGGGTTGTATTATCATTCGATTGATGTTTATAAATCTCGAACCAGCATTCAATTAATTTAATGTTTACGTTGGAATGAATGTAATTATATAATAATATCCCTGAGATACTTCCTGAAACTAATAGTATGGGATAAAAGATATAAGGATTAAAATAGATCGGTATTAACATGATGGAGATAGCAACATATATGAATGTGAAGCCAACGATGAAAATGAGAGTTACTAATGATTTAAACGCTTCATGTTCTTTATCTTTTTTAGAATGCATTATGACTGGTGCATTCTCTATTACGACTTGATTTTCATATTGATTGATAAAATCTTGAAAATCTACCTTTTTCCAATCAGAATTAGACATGCTAATTAAAGGTGTTGTATGGTTAATAATCTAAAAAATTATATGGTAGAATGGTAATAAAACTTGGCTATAAATTTATTTAATTTTACAATTTTCCAAAACAAATAATTAAATCTTTTCTCCATGCTATTTTTAATTTTGATCCATCATTTCAAATAATGATATAATTAATGATCGATTTCGAAGCTTTTCTGAAATATATCAAGTCTCAAGATTACTATACCGGACAAATCGCACATGTTGAAACATTTCCTGAATTGAGAGCACGATATGATGATTTGGAAAAACCATTACGGAAGAGACTTCAAAGATGGTTAGACAATAATAACATCAAGCTGTGGCGCCATCAAGCAGAGGCAATAAACAATATTCGAAATGGTAAAAATACGGTAACAGTGACTTCTACATCTTCTGGAAAATCTCTCATTTATAATTTATCCGTCATCAATTCACTTTTTGAAGATCCCGAGGCAACGGCATTATATTTATTTCCCACAAAGGCATTAGCACGGGATCAATTTGCAATCTTATCAAAATTGTGTGAAGAAACTAACATTAAACAAAATAGAATCGGAGTTTACGATGGAGATGTTGAACCAAATGAAAAACGATTGGTCTTAGCAAACGCTAACATAATTCTCTCTAATCCATATGGATTGCAATTTTACTTACCATGGTTTAAGCAAAAATGGAGGAGATTTTGTTCTCACTTACAATATATTGTATTAGATGAAATTCATATCTACCGAGGAATCTTTGGTTCAAATTTTGCTCTTCTGTTGAGACGGTTAAAACGAATTCTTGACACATTTGGAGTTAAACCAATTTGGATTTTATCTAGCGCTACAATACACAATCCGAAAAAATTTTGTGAGAAATTGGTTGGGGAAGAATTTGCGATTGTAGATAAAGATGATTCTCCCTCCGGAACAAAGAAAGTAATTTTATGGGATTTACCTTATGATGAGCTTAGTGGAAAATATCGATCTGCTCATCAAGAAACTAAAAACCTTTTTATCAGTCATATAATATATAAAAAAGGAATACAAACTCTGGTATTCACACTTTCTCGCAAGATGGCTGAATTACAAGCAATATGGACAAGAAAAGCATTACCAGTGATGAAATCCAAGATACAGAGTTATCGAGCAGGGATCACAAAATCAAAACGACGAGAAATTGAACAAAAATTCAAAGAAAGAAAAATTATTGGAATTTCTTCCACTAATGCCCTAGAATTAGGCATAGATATTGGTTCTTTAGATGCTACAATTAGTTCTGGATTTCCTGGTACTATTGCTAGCTTTAAACAACAAATTGGCAGATCTGGAAGAGGAACTGACCTTTCAATATCAACTTACATTCCAATGCAAAATCCTCTTGATTTGTTTTATATCCATAATCCAGACCGGTTATTTGGACCAATCAAAGAAGAAGTTTTAATCACCTTGAAAAATAAATATATCCTCAAAAATCACCTTTGTTGCGCTTCTAAAGAAATACCCCTTAAAATTGACGAATATTTAAAATTTGGTATCGAGGATCAGAAACTATATGAAGAAAGCATAAATGAATTAGTCGAGGATTCACTTCTCATGAAGAGAGGTTCCCAATATTATTGGAAAGGAGTTTTTTTCCCTAATGAACGTTATAGCTTGAATGATTTATCGAATAATAGCTATAAAGTCATTCTTCGAACTGGCGCAAGTAATAATATTCTTGCAATTGAGGACGAGAGCTTTGTATTTCGAGATTTACATCCTGGAGCTGTCTATCTCTTTGAAACCGAAATATATACGGTTCAAGAACTTGACATTCAAGAAAAACTCGTCTTTATAAAGAAATCCGATGTAGATTATTATACACAATCTTTAAAACATACAGAAATTACTCCGTTAGAAATTGTGTATAATAAAAATATTGGTCCAATGAATAATATAGAAAGTTCTTACGGAAAAGTCAGAGTTGAACATGATTATTACGGTTATAAAGTCTTAGATACTTATACTCAAGAAATTCGCTCGCGACATCCTCTTGAAGATATACCCATTGTCAATTTTGAATCGTATGCATTATGGTTCAATATTCCATTTGAATATCAAAAAGAATTAGAACTAAAAGGGTATGATTTAGGAGGAACTATTCATGCTATTGAACACGCAATAATCGCAATAGCTCCGACATTAGCTCAAATATCAAGATGGGATCTGGGTGGTGTATCTATTGATTTCGACCCAATTAAACAACAACCCGTGATCTATATATATGACGCATATCGAGGTGGAATAGGTATCTCTGAATTATTATTTTTCAATTTATTTGATTTATTTAACATGGCTTATACTTTAATAAATTCTTGCACTTGTAAAGAGCCAGATGGTTGTCCAGGGTGTATTATGAGTCCTAAATGCGGCTCGCAAAACGAACCACTAGATAAACAAGGGGCCATGTTTATTCTTAAAAAACTTATCAATCTTGAAAGCAATACTACTAACTAAAAGCATGAATATATTTCTTTTAATTAATTCCTGTTGTTGATAATCAAGAAATATGATATATATTATAATTTATTAAAATAATTTTTTTTAAAAATAATGATTTTTCTCCTAATATGAATAAAATCGCGAATCTTAAATGGAATGATCTTGTCTCACCAACGATGAGCCCTGATGAATATCTGAAAACATATTCAGATAAAATCGAATTCAATTATAAGACATATGAGCCAAAACCAGAAGTACTAGCTAAGATCACCGAATTATTAAAAAATAAAGAAGAAATATTGAACATTGTTGCTTTAGGTGCTGATTGGTGTCCTGATTGTTCCCGAAACATACCCCGCCTCATCAAAATCGTAAAATTACTCAACAATAAGAATTTAGATTTAAAAATTCTCTACGGAATAATGGTTAATGCCCTTCATAAACCAGGAGAAACTCTATGGCATAAAAACCGATCCCCTCCCGAAGCAGTGGATCCAAAATTCGATTTGAAAGCCATTCCCACGATCTATTTCTTCAATAAAACCGAAGATAATATTGGTATAATAGTTGAAAAACCAAAAGCTTCTTCGACCTTGGAAGAGGATTTTCTAGAAATTATTGAAAATGGCTTATAGTTTTATTTTAAATCTTTTTATTGTTATTATTTTCTATCTAATACTGAGAGAAACTATTGAATTAAAAATACAATAAATTTTTTTTGAAAAATATTCTCGACTCCGTTTAATTTATAGGTCCTAAAAGAAAAAATTGAAGAGGATATGATTTATATTAATAAATCCTCATAATAATTCTATGTCTAAATTAAAAGTTAAAAAAGTCATTATTTTTAAGCATGGCGTAAGTTATTATATTCTCCAATCACCAATTAAAGGGTCTGGAAAATATGAATTAGAATTTAAAATTAGTGAGATGGATGACGTTCTAAAATCTCTTTTTGTTATTGATACTAGTGATAAAGGTTATATAAGCTCAATTTCATATGATACAGCTCTAGAGACAAGTGAACTATTAAAATCAATCATGCTAAATATTCCTGACTTGGGTTCTTTTTCTTCATTGATAACTCAAATTAAAGGTGCACCCGTCAGTTTGCTAATAGGGGGCGGTAAAAAACTTAAAGGCATAATTATGGGAATAGAATTAAATGAAAGATTTATTAAAGACCAAAAATCTACTGAGAAAATATTAATCTTACTACAAGATGATGACACAATATCTAAAACCCCTTTTTCTGATATTAAAGCATTTGAAATTCTGAATGATGACATAAAAAAAGATCTGAAATTCTTCTTAGATACTGTCATCGCAGGAAAAAAAAAGGATGCAAAAAATATACTAATCCATTGTGAATCAGGAGGAGACGATGAAATTGAACGTGAAATTTTCGTTTCATATATCTTAGAAAGTCCTATATGGAAGACCTCATATAGATTAATAATAAGCAAGGCGTTAGAACAAAAACAACAGTGTTTACTTTCTGGATGGTGCATGGTAGAAAACACCACCAACCAAGATTGGGAAAATATTGAATTATCTCTAGTGGCTGGAATGCCTGTATCGTTCCGTTATGATTTTTATAAACCCATCTTTATTCAACGTCCTATCATTAAGCCTCCAACAATTTTAAGCGCTAAACCAACTGATATTGAGGAAGGATTAGAATTAGAAATGCTCAAAGATTATAATTATGCCATGGCAGAACCAGCTAAGAGGATGAGTAAAAAAAAAATGAGGGGCGCATTACCGCCTCCAAGCGCACCTCCAGGAGGCGTGCCCTCTCGTTATATGGGTGTGATGAGTTCCTTAGATGATGATAGCTTACTGGAAAAAGTTAAATCTCAAACCAAAACGCAAACAAAGGATTTAGGGGAGTTATTTGAGTATAATATATCTAATCCTGTGACTATTAAAAGAAAACATTCAGCTTTAGTACCTATCCTAACTGAAGCCATAAAAGCAAGGCGTATATTACTGTATAACATTAATGAACATGATAAAAACCCTAACGCTTGTCTAGAAATAACGAATAATACAACTTTAACACTTGAAAGAGGTCCAGCAACCATTATTTATGATGATAATTTGGCGGGAGAGGCTATCGTTCCTTTTTTGAATAAAGATGACACGCGATTACTTAATTACGCGATTGAACAAGCTGTTATAATAATTCATGAGCAAAAGAGCGAGAATTTAAGCGTGCATAAAGTAAAATTCGGAGGCGGATATTCATATGAATATTACTTCACCGATTCAATGACATTTTATAAAATTAAAAACAAAACCAGTGATGAGAAGGAATTATACCTCGATCATCCAAAAAAATCAGGATTTAAGTTTATTGAACCACCAATCCAACCTGAAGAGACACCTAATTATTGGCGTTTTAAAATCACACTAAAACCGAAGGATGCAATAGTTTTTACACTTAAGGAACGTAAAGAAAATCATGCGTCTAACTATTTATGGAACTGGTCGAAAGATAAAATTTTAGAACGAGTTGGATTCTATATTAAACATAAGTTCATCGATGATAAACTTGAAAATCAATTAAAGGAAATCGCTGAACTAATCCAAAAATCAGGTGAGCTAAAAGCACTGAGAGATAAATTATTTAATGAACGAGGTAATATGAATGATGAACAAGCTAGATTGCGCGAAAATATATCAGTTTTAGGTAAAGACTCGCAATCAGTCTCTTTAAAAGAACGATATGTTAAAAAACTCAGTGATCAAGAAAATCGATTTGAATCAATATCTGGTGATCTAAATAAAATCGATAAGGAAATTACTGAATTGAATGTAGAAATTGATGGAAGAATAAATGGTCTAAAAATTTAGATTTTTTATTATTTTTATTATTTTTTATTGTACATGTTTGAAGAGTAAAATTCTTAAAGCCCAATATCATTATTATTGCATAATAATTTATGAATTAACCTTTGAAAGGTGAAAATCATGAGTATTGATAATCTTCAAGAACAAGTTGAAAAATTGAAAGATGAAATGGACGTACTCGAGGAAGTTTGTGATTCGCTTCCAAAATGCCAAGAAGATGATGCATGCGAGACTTGCGAGACTTACAAAAAAATTAATGCCCTTAACGAGAAAATTGAAGTACTTGAGAATAAAATCGAATCCTTAATGGGAGATGATGAAGAAGACGATGAAGAAGACGATTAATTCTTACATGCTTTAATTATTATCTATTTATTGATATATTTTTTTTTAATTTATGTTTTTTAGAGCTTTTACTGTTCTAGGATTTGTTCTGCACATTCGAGAGCGCTTTTCGCCGCCAATTCTGTTCCAATACCCCAGCCACCTGCATCTCCCCCGACTAGATACAATCCTTCTATTGGCAATTTTGGTGAGAGCCTATCATTACCAGTTTGATTGATCGTTTGCGAAAGCCCTATAACTGAAGCCTCTTTTCCCCCTAATTGATTTATATCTTTTGGTGTTGATACGTCATACCACATTAGATTCTCAGAGATATCCGGAAAAACTTTTTGAAGACTTTCAAATGAATTTTTTATCCATTTATCCTGATTTTTTTCAAAGCCTTCTTGTGTTACTGCTGTTCCGGCTATGATTAACTGCCTTCCTTTAGGTGCTAAAGCAGCATCAAA
>DAOUVJ010000070.1 GCA_030667705.1 Promethearchaeota archaeon
TAAGGATGTGGGTAGCGATGTCTTAATAATTGGCGAAACTAAGGCTGAATTAGGGGGTTCAGAATATCATTCAGTTATTCATGATATTGAAGGCGGAATTCCACCTAAAGTAGATGAGAAAAAAATCAAGGCAATATGGGATTTTATTTTTGAATTGTATGAAAATAAACTTGTTAAATCTAATCATGATGTGAATAAAGGAGGTTTTATCATTACTGTTGCTGAGATGTGTTTCAAAAATAATATTGGGGTTGATCTAGATCTAAACACGTTTCGAGAAGGAAATTTAAAAGATGATGAGCTCCTTTTCAGTGAATCTGTAGGGAGATTCGTTGTTGAAACTTCTAAAGCTGATTATGACAAGATCATGGATCTAGGACGTAAATACAAGATTTATGTGAAAAGAATTGGAACAACAATAATGGAACCTGAGATTCGAGTGAAGGGATTAAAAACAAGTAACTTCACGTTAAATCTCAAAAAAATGAAACATCTTTATGATTCTACAATCCCAAATCTCATGGATAAATAAAACAATTCTAGTAAATTATCTAGCCCACTTTTTGCCCACTTTATGTTCGTGAACCTAAAACGAACATTTTTGTAATAGCAATTTTGATAAAGCTTGTGTTTTTTTATACATTGACTGATCAGTAAAAAGGTAATGTAAAAGTGAGAGCCCTATCATGTATAAAGTTAATATTACTAAATTACTATAAAATTAAAGTAAAACGTTGGTGAGGTATGATTCGGGCGCGTGCATGTGTTAAATGTAAGTGTTATATTGTAATTCATCCAAATAATCCTTTGAATCAAGCTAAAATTAATACGTTTGAAAAAATGCATCATCAACACACGCTAATTACAGTTAGCGTTGAGGAAATTAGGAATGAATATACAAATGGTCAAGAAGAATTAAATTCTTCTGCTTGATTAAATTCTGTTTCTTATTTGAGAATATAAGAGAATATAAAGAAAAAATTACAAATACTCCTTCAAAGAGCTAAAAGAGGGGATAATCATATTCGGTAATTTTTTTCCATCATCAATATTAAAATACTTTCCTTTTCCAGTCTTCACTAAGATCGCCCTTATTCCTACATTAAAAGCGCCTTGAATATCTGATTCGTAATCGTCCCCAATAACAACCAATTTTTCACGTGGAATATTCATTAATTCTATAGCTTGTTCAAAATATTCTTTAGAAGGCTTTCCAAAAATCTTAGCCTTGGTCTTTGTAGCACGTGCGATCATTTCGACGAAAGAACCCGTGTCAATTACTGGATTTCCTTCACGATCCAAATAAAAAATATTACCTTGAGTTCCCAATAAGGTTGCTCCTTGTAATACATGTTGAAAGGCACGATTCAATCGATTAACATCCCAGTCATCTTGGAAATCACCTATAATAACAAAATCAGGGGTTTCATTTTCTCTAATAACGTCATATTCTTGAAATTCTCGTGCCACTTCTTGCGTTGTAACCAAAAATAACTTTTTACTAGGATGTTTGGCTAAAAATTCCTTCAGAGCGATTATCGGACTAAAGATCTCGTCTTCTTGAATTTGGAATCCAAAATCTTTCAGAATGTTATATATTCCATGTGGTGATTTACTATCCGTGTTTGTAAAAAAAAGGATTTTCATTCCAATTTCCTTAAGATGAGAGACTGTATCAATAGCACCTTGTATAGGCTTTCCTTTAAAATAAAGAGTCCCATCAATATCACAAAGAATTCCCTCGATGTTTTTAAACAATGATTTCATGTATCACGAATTAAAATGGATCACGTTATTTAAGCATTAAGACTGAACATTTTGAATCATTAAAGAAGAAAGAATAAAAAAGAGATTAATTGAAGGAATTTTGGGTTTTACTCCATTCCAATAGTGTGGAAAAATAAGAGACCATAATTTAGCATTGCTGCCAGATTACTTCTTTTTTTCATATCACCTTTATCTATTTTTTAATTTTTTGTGGGATTTGACTCCCATAAAGTAATACTGGAATTAACTTATAAATATTTGTATTTTTCAATAAAAATAAAAAAAACACCATCTCTATTGATAATTGATTCATAGACTTAGGAGATTGTTTATTGATTCAATTAAAAATGTGAAAAATGTTTAATTTGTATAATAAAAATCAATGATGCATCCATACAATCATTTCGCTTCTTCCTCTATGAGCCCAAACATGATATGGGATTGCTAAGAAGTCTTGTTCAGTATTAGATTCCAGATTTTGAACGCTTCCTGTGATTGTTACAATCCCATTTAATAGTTCTTCTTGATATACGTGATCTAGTCGTGTATTATCGCTTAAATTTAATTTCTCTATATTATCATTATCTATTGATTCAATACAATATACAATTGGACCTCGTTCTAATGCCACCATCCCCTTACAATCTTGAACCTTATCATGTGCTACTACACGACGTACGGGCATTGGAAATTCAATTAAAATTCGATCTCCTTTTTTCCATTTTTGATTTATGATGCAATATCCTTCAATAATCTCCAAATCAACTAATTTATTGTTCACCTCTAATCGTACTTTTTCTTCATTTGGAGTCACGTAACGATATAAATCGCTTGGAACAGGATTATTCTGAGCCCAACCAGGAATTCTTAAGGCAATAGAAAATTCCATGCTTCTTGAGGGATTTACTTCAATTTCTACTAATCCCTCCCATGGATAATTTGTTTTCTGATGCATTTCTATAATATTTCCATTTAAATCAATTTTAGCAGTGCTTCCAATAAATAAATTAATGTTAATCATGCTATCCTTAAGGGAATAAATATAACTTTGGATTTGAGGAATAAAACGAACAATATTTGATGGACAACAAGCAATGAAAAACCATTTTTTTCTAAATATATCTCCTTTTGAAGCAAGAGGATTTGGGTAGAAAAATTCATCTCCTTCTAAAGAAATTCCCGATAACAATCCATTATACAAGGTTCTTTCCAAGACATCAATATACTTGGAAGTTCCGTGTATTAAATGCATTCGAAAATTCCAAAAAATATTTCCAATAGAAGCACATGTTTCGTTATAAACACCCAATTCATTAGATTTTTCATAATAATTTGGTAAAATATATGCTTTATCAAAGGCTTCACCATTAGCGCTAGCACCTATACCACCGGTTATGGAGAATTTGTGCTTGATAACGTCATCCCATAATTGATTTAATGCTACAAGATATTTCTCATCATTAAAAAGTAGGGCTATATTTGCCATTGCAGAATACATATAGGTTGCCTTTACAGCGTGTCCTACGGCCTCCTTTTGTTCGGTAACTGGTTCATGTGTTTGATTATATCCAAATCTATCAGACCCCATCAATGGGAAAGCTTCCTTACATTGGAGAACATAATCATCATATCCTTTTCTATCCTTAGAACCACGAATATCTAAAAAAAATTTTGCCAAATTAAGATATCTCTCATCTTTTGAAGAACTAAATAAGCGGAGTAAACCAAGTTCTATTTCTTGATGTCCTGGAGGACTTTCATTTTTTCCATGACCAAAAATTTTAAGAACTAACTCGGCATTTTTTATTGCTACATTCAATAGAGTTTCCTTTCCAGTTGCTTCAAAATATGCGACTGCGGCCTCATAAAGGTGCCCAACATTATAAAGTTCATGACTGGCAATAGTTACCTCCTCCCATCTTTTTTTTCCAGATAATTTAGGTGGATTTTCAGGATTAATTGTTCGATGAGTATATAAATATCCATCATCTTCTTGAGCTGTAGCAATCTTATCAATGATTTCATCAATTAATTTTTCTAATTCAACATTTGGTGTCAGTTTCAAGGTATAAGCTACCCCTTCTAAAATTTTAAATACATCTGAATCATCAAAGGGGAATTTTGAAGTTCTTTTTTTATCTGTGAGATCTCCAGCGATCTCAAAATTTGCGATCCGTCTAGATTTCTCACACTTTCTCAATACGTGAGGAATAGTAACAGCCGTATTAGTTTCGAGTCGATTTCTCCAAAATTTATCATTAAGTTTTATCAAATAAAAAGGAATTTGTTTTACTGGATTCACTGGATTCACATCACATTTTTTACAAGATATTTTGTTATTATTTGTTATTTAATAGATATTTTGAAAGTGTTAAAAATTTATAAAGTCTAATGCTAATATTTTATATCTCAATATTGCAAAATGATGATTTATAAAATGTATCAGATTGAAAAATTACAAGAAAATAAGATATATATTAAAGCAACAGGTACATTTCCCCCTCCTGTTGCTGAGCGGTTTGTTAAAGAATTTAATGAACTTACAAAAAATGTAAAAGATAACTTGAGTGTTATCGTAGATATCACGGATGCAATATTGTTGAAATTTGACTCTATTGAAATAATATTAGACTTACTCAAGAAGAATAACAATAAATTGAGTCGTTCCGCATTTATTATTGGTCAAAATCTTCCTCTAGGCGAGGAATTTAAATATATTCTGGAAAAAGCGGCTTCTCCTAAAAGAAAAATTGTTTCGAGCTTAAATGAAGCGAAGAAATGGATTGGAATAGAAGATGTAATTATTAAGAAAAAGGAACAAAAATGAAAATTGTTCACCCATTTTAATCATTCTTAATAGTTTAATGGAATAAATAAAGAAATCGTTCCATGTAATATAGACATGCTTGATTGTAAACTCCCGTGAAATAATAATCTAGTACATGACCTGCGAATGGTAACAGAATTCGCACAATATTAGTATTATTATATTGAAGGTATCTGTTTTTCAATGTTAAAGAAATACTAGGATCAACAATACCATCACTACCACCGTGAATCACGAGACATGGAGGGCTTGATTGATTGACCAAGAGTTCTGGTTGGACTAAATCTTCTGAACCTGAAATATCAAGGATTGAAGTGGCAATTCCATTTGCAGGATACAACGGAATGATCCCTTTAATTGTCAGGGCTTGACTAAAAAGTGAAGAATAAGAAGGATGATGTTGTGCAAATGCCGTAGCACACGCTAATTGTCCTCCTGAAGATCCACCAGTGAGGAATACCGAATCAAGATTTGCATTATAGTCTAGTGAATAGTTTGCCAAATACTTTGTAAATATTCCTACGTGCCTCACCATATCATCGATAGTAAAATCTCCCTTGACGTTTTCAGGAGTTATCAACCCAAACGGCATTGAATTTTTTAAACCATACTGAATATCAAATACGACATATCCTTGAGCAGCAAAATACTTATTATTTTGAATCTTGTTTGTAAAACCTTTGTCTGCCAAACCCCATCCTCCACCGTGAATTGAGATTAAAACAGAATTATTACCAGGCAAGTTGCTTGAAAGAGGTATATATGCATCGAAATATAACTCGACTCCTTCTCCCTCATAATACAAAACATCTTTTATGATTTCACATTTTTTAGGAGATTCTCCTAACAAATATTTTGAAATCGAATATGGGCTATCTAAAAAGAATGGTTGAGCACTTTCAATCTCCTCATCCCAATCAGAGCCAAAGGCATTTTCAAATTCAAGGTTTGCTTGAATTATTGTAGAATTGATTGCGAATAATGGCAACAAGCAAGTAATAATCGTGAAAATTCCTATGCTTGAATAGAAAATCAACCTGATTTTATCTGGTTTTGTTTTTATCAAGAAGAGTAAAAAGGCAATAAAAGCAAAAAAAAGGCCTAAGGAGACTTGTGCAGCTGAAGCTAGCACTCCAGCAGCATAATTAGAACTACCATCTATTACTGAAAGCGAATAAAGAAACCCGAGTATCAAAAATGTTTTGCAAGTGAAACTTCGTTTTTTAGAGTAACTTTTAGTCGTAGATTTTTTATATTTCAAGTCTTTATTTCCTTGAATTGAAATCAACATGTAATAGTTGACTATAAATCCACAAATCGATAATGAAAAGAATCCAAAATAGCTCAAAATCGAATATAATGATATTTCAATTTGATAATAAGATGCCGAAATGAGGAAATTTCCTAAAAGCATGAATAGAGGGGATAAAATAGTAAGAATGAGATATAATTCGCTTAACTTCCATATATAATGTTTTTCTGATTCAAAACCAATGAAAAATGTTATACATATATTGTAAATCCAACTCACGAGAAGAATAATAGCAAAAATGTCTAAAATGTTAATTTCAAGAGCCATTAATATGCAATATGTGATTTCAAATAAAAGAGCATAGATATTGAAGCAAACTCCAAGAAAGCTGAGTAATTTCAAATTCTTTTCTTTTTTTAAAAATGCAAAATGATTGATCATTTGGACAATTTATTCCTCATCTATTAAATCAATATATGGAAGTATTTTTATTTCAATTTTATTTCCCATAACTTTGATTAAAATCGAAAATCAGTTCCAGATCGGCGTAGAAAACTGTCTCTAATGTTATGGTTTTTGACAATTTGATAAACATAAAAATTTAAGAAGGAACATAAATAACATTAATTCTACAATTATTAGAGATTTGAACATTATCATGAGAGTCGCTTGTGACATAGATGGGGTACTTCTTGATACAATGATAACTTTCTGTGAACTCTTCAATAAAAAGCATGGGACTTCTTATCAAAAAAGTGATGTAAGCAATTGGGAATTTTTTCTTGACTGGAACGTCCCGGAGGATTATATTTGGGATATTTTTTATCAAATCTATGAAGACTCCATGCCAGTACCCTTTATTGATGATCAAATCCCAAACATCATGATGGAATTGAATCAAACCCATGAAGTATCTATAGTATCAGCGCGAACTCCTGAATATAGGGAGTCCATTTTAGAAAAACTACGGTTTCATGGAATATTGCAGGGTTCACATTATAATGAACTTATTCTTCTCTTTCATAAGCCTTATGATCTAAAAATTAAACAAGATTTTGATGTTTTTATTGATGATAGTCCTAATCTAGCGGAGTCTATTAAAGAACGCGAGGATAGAACCTTATTGCTTTATGATCAACCATGGAATCACGATGTAGAAACTGCTGAAAACGTGATTCGAGTTAAAAATTGGTCAGAAATCTTGGAATATTTTAGAGAATTGATTAAAATTGGGAATAAAATTAACTCATGTTCTTATTAACGTCAGTAGTGAAAAAATGGTTATAATTGCTATAGAAATTAATATTTTTCTGTTTTTTCTTATTTTTGGTTCTATAAACCACCAGAGAACGCCAATAGATATCGTTATTAACCAATTTAATATTAGCAACAATATATTCACAAAAATTTCATTTGAAGAGAAACCAAAAATATTCGCAATAAGTGGATCTTCCACTGAAAGACGATCGTAAACAGTATAGGTGATAGCAAAATAGAGATTCTGGACAAGGAAAACATGAAAAGATGATTTTCCTATACAGCTAAATGCGTTGCCTATTCTGTTTTTAGAATCATGTGGTAAAATCTTCAAGACTAATAAAATTATAATCGCAGAGTAAGGAAAAGTAAGATAGTTATAGTCTCCCCTTACCAAATGAGCCCCATCTATTGCTAATCGATAATCAAAGAACTGATATTGTATGAGATATATTAAACTAATTGGAAATAACATCCATATAAAAATATTTTTCTTACTGAATATATTATAGTTCTTAGAAAACCATAAACCTAATCCTATTGCAGATAAATAGAGGAATATACTATATCGGAAATATATTTCAACCTCCCAATCTTCATAAGAAGTAATCTCGCCTACAATTAGAAATGCAGAGAGATGCATTATAATCTCAATCATAAAGCATAGAACAAGAGTCATTTTAGGTTTCCAAGTAAAGATTTTATACAAAAGGGGCATGATCAATATCGACTGAAATATGATCGGAATGAACCACACTCCTGGACCTCCAAAAGGCGAAAGCCCTAGAATGATATGATCTAAGATCCAATTCTCGCTTATAAGATCAATAAAACTCTCTTCATAAATTATAAATCCGATGAATAATGAAAACGCATAGTAAATTAAGAAAGGGAACATGTATCGCCATAATTTATTCTTAAAATAATTCCACGAATACAACTCTCTTAGAGTAGCTTCGCCTTTTCTCGCAAACGATTTGCTAATATTAAAACCCATTATAATTAAAAAAACCGGTATAGCTATTCGCTCCCATAATTCAAACCCCATAATTCTTATTAATTCGCGATCCATGTATACCCTAGAGTGATCAAGGACAACGAGCATGATCATCCAAGCCTTAAGAAAATCAATTTGAAAGAAATTTTTCTTCTCTGTTTTTTGAATTACAATGTTTTTTTCTTCCATTTTATCTCCTAACAGTTCAATAATTCAGATTTATTTTTATGAAACATTGTCACTTTATAAGATTTCCTTACGATTATATTTTTGAGAAATTGGGAATAGAAAATAATCTGATAATTCATGACAAGGATAAGATGCTTCACAAATCATGAGCTCTCTCTTTTGTTTTACAAAAGAGTTATATAAAATTATTTATACAATATATTTAATTTTGAGTAAAAATGGAATATAAAACTGAAAATTTGACTTATAACAGAGAAGTGAGAGAAATGTACGACCGTTTCATGGTGTTCGAGTTGCTTGATACTGGTGAACGCCAGCGATTAAACATCACTGAAGATGAATTCCGAAAAAGTATAGGTGCAGGAGTACTTCACCCTAAACAAGTCGCTATAATAGTTATGGAAGATTTTAGACGTATATTTATTTGGAAAGGGACTGCACCTCATGTGAGAAAAAAATTCATAGCTAGCAGGGTAGCACAAGAGTTACAAACGGAATTGGTACAGATTGGTCATTTACATCGCTGTAAGGTTGTTACAATTGAGCAAGGAGATGAAACTAAAGAATTTTTAAGAGCTTTTGGATTTGACTTAGAAGAATTAGCAAGAGCTACTGGATTTACGGGTGAAGTGATACCCGATATTACTAAGATAACAAAACAGCCCCCTACCACATCACCTATTTCTAAAGCTAAAATTTACACCCCAAAAAAATCTTTACCACAAGAAAGGGCCCCTAGAGCAATACAAAAAGATACAGAATCAGCAAAAGATAAAATAGATGATATTTTAAAGTTGGAACTACCTGAAAATTATAAAAGAAAGAATGTACTAACCGGACACAATATTCTTTACGGTTTAATCACTAAAAAAGTGGAAATTTTTGGTCAAAATATCGAAGAAACGGCCTGGGAGCCAGTAAAGAATCTTCCAAGCGGAACTTTTGAATTAGGCGGGCATAAATTACGAATCCATTACAATGAGGAGCACGGGATTGAAGCGATTGAGATTCTTGAACCTATTGTTGAGATGATAAAAGAGAAACAAAAAGTTGAAACTATAACCAAAGAAGATGGAGAAATAGATTATAATAAATGGACTGTTAAAAATTTAAAAGCTTATTGCGCTAAAAATGATATTAAGGTACCTTCATCTTATAGAAAAGCACAGATCGTCCATTTAGTGGAAGAATTTTCAAGTAAGTAAAAAATTGGATATATATTTATAACTTTTATTCAAAGCTATTTATAATAAAAAAACCTTATCTTTAATTATGAATTCGAAATTCAAGATTAAACCATATGAAGAATCCATTGGATTATCAGAGATGGTCAATTTATATAACACTATGGCTAAATATATCAATCCTGAAACGCTCCTCGAAATAACTGAAGAAATGGTTCATATTGTATTGGGTAAAGACACTATTCTTTCGCGTGACTTTCTGATTTTTGAAAATGAAAAAGCTGAGATTGTTGGATTTGCTGGATTATCAAAAATGCCAACATATAAGGAGGAGGTTGAGATCGCTTTATATAGTATTTTACCTGAGTATTTTGATTCGGAGCTCCCTGGAATAGTAATTGATGCTATTATAGATCTTGGAATGAAAAAAAACCCTGCTGAGCTCCTGTTTCAAGTAGTTGGAGACTTATCAGCACCCTTTCAAAAGAAACTAGAGCTTTTAGGATTCGAACCAATTCACTATACTTGGTCAATGTATTTAGATGATTTTGATTTGTTTGTAAATCCTGGAATTCCAGCCGATATTAAAATTGATATTCAGAAAGAAATTGAAGATTTTTCAGCAGTAATAGATGTAATTAATAAGGCTTTTGATGGTTCATTCAAATTTAAACCACTAAAAGAAATTAGATGGAAAAAATTACAAAGAGCTTTACAGAAAGAACATATAGTTGAATATTGCATGGCTTTCAAAAAAGATAAAATGGTTGGATTATGCAATATTTACATTAACCCGAAAATTAAACATATTGGTCATGTTGCAGATTTAAGTGTACCTCCAAGCGAACAACATCGAAAAATTGGAAGTACAATGTTGGCATGTGGAATTGATAAACTTCGTGAGAAAGGGTGTAAAACGATTCATTTAGATGTACATGCCGAAAATGAGAAAGCTTTGGGACTTTATAAAAAATTTGGGTTTCATCCAAAAAATAATCTGACTGAAAAAATATATCAGTTATTATAAACTATTAGAAATAGAAATAATGGATATACAACAATATCATTTGTTGAACAACAACTGATATGTAGATCCAACAATAACTTTATATATGATATTTTCCATATTTATTATAGCTTACATGCTTTAGTGACTCTTTTTAATTGGTTTTAAGCTATTTCACTAATTAAATTAGCCATTACTCATTAGAGTCATGAAGCTAGAAAAATAAAGAATAGTGCAAAAGAATGAAAATTTTATACGTGAATCCAGGTAAACTAAACTCTGGACTAGATGCTATTGTCAAAGGAGCACCATTGAATCTAATCACAATCGCAGCAATGGTCCCAGAACATCACGCAGAATTGTTTGATTTTAAAATGGATAAATACATAGAAGAGGACTTTCGTACCTTGTTGAAAGACTCTGATATAGTAGCCATCACAAGTTTAACACCTCAAATTAATCATGCATTAGTAGTTGCTAAAATGGCAAAAGAAGAAGGTTGTATAACCATTTTAGGAGGTTATCATCCCACTTTAGATCCGGTTCAGGTTATTTCAAATGAACAAGTAGATTATATAGTAAAAGGTGAAGGAGAGCATACTTTCAAGGAACTTGTTGATTATTTAAGTTCAGAAAAGAATGAAGAAAATTTAAAGAAAATTGATGGTATATCATATAAGGATATCGATGGTAAAGTGATTCACAATACTGAAAGAATACTTGAAAAAAATTTAGATGTTTTTCCCTTACCAAGAAGAGAGTTATTAGGAAATAGAAAGTATGCCGCATTAGGAGCCTTAACTCAGCCAGTTGGAACATCTCGAGGTTGTAGTTTCAATTGCAAGTTTTGTTGCATTATTCGTATGTGGCGCAATTCAAACGGTGGTCCTACTTATCGGACAAAATCAATAAAACGAATCATGCAAGAGATTTATGCTGTAGGTTGGAAAACTGACTTCATCTTCTTCACTGACGATAATTTCACGGTTAATTTGAAAAGAACAAACAAAATCCTCGATGCTATGATAAAATCGGGGGTCCAACATAAAATACATTTTACCTGCCAGAGCCGTGTTGATATATTATATCGCAACCCAGATCTTTTAGATAAATTTCATAAAGCAGGTTTTCGCCAAATCTTTTTAGGAATTGAATCCGTTCATCAACAGAGCCTTGATGCAATGAACAAAACAAATACGACACCAGCCATGGTAAGACACGTAGTCCAAGCTCTACGAAAAAGAGGAATCTCGATTTTTGGAGGAGTCATTATCGGTTTTCCGGGTGAGACAAAAAGGATGGTGCGTCAAAACATTCAATATGCTAAAGATTTGAAGTTTGATATTGTACAGTTTACTCCAATAACCGCTTTTCCTGGCACACCGTTTTATGAGGAGATGGAAGAAAAAGGAATGATAACTACGACTAACTACACCCAGTACGATCTGTTTCACACGATGATGGGCACAGAAGAGCTCTCGGCTCAAGAGATATACGGATTGGTGGCAGAGGCATATAATGCATTTTACTTGCAAGGTGGTTGGTTGATCGAGAAAGCCACGGAATATCTTAATCCTTTTGGAAAATTTAATTGGATGATTCCGAAGATTCTTAAACTCGTGCAGCAAATGGTTTTGAATGGTCGCAGCATGCTTTCAGCCCAAGGTTTTGGTGAGAATGGGGTTCCTAAAGAGCTTAAAAATAAAAAAGAGCTGATGAAGGATGTTCCATTATATTCCAAGCAAAATAGTAAAATGAATGGTAAAATCGAACCACATGTAATTAAAAAACCAATTCAAGTTAAAGAAAGCTAGACTTCTTAAAACTGATTTATTATTATTAATTTTTTCAATCTTTTACTAACTTTTTGATAATTTCATTAATAGTAGAGGTTATTTTAAAAGGTTTGATCTGGATACTGCTTAATTTGCTATGATGAAATATGGAACTAATCAAGGATTTGTGAAATATAAAAAAGTTGTCAGAAAACTTTTTAAATTGATTTGACATATTGTGCATGAATCTTCATTCATGTGAGGAGGGTTAAATTTTATAATGGGTTTCTGTCCACAATGCGGAACTAAAGTAGAGCCAGATTGGATTCACTGTCCAAATTGTACGTACTATCTACTAGATAGAATAGAGTCTTCAATATCACAAGTCCCTCAAATATCGCGAGAAAAGAAGAGGGATGATTATTACCCACGAAGGGAAGAAGTTCAAGATGAAAGAAGGATTGATAATAGAAATAATAATACTAAAACGAATGCGATTATCGCTATTTTAGTGATCGTTCTCATTTTTTCAATAATAGGTAATATATTTTTAAACGTAGGGTCCAATGGCCCCGGTCCACCACTTCCACCACCTTTAACTCTACATGTAGGCACCCCTCAAAATCCTGTGACACTTGACCCGATCGATGCTTGGGATACCGCCTCATATGACGTGATTAATCAAGTAGCAGAACCGTTATTTTGGTATGATGTGCGAGATCCATCCTTACCGCTAGAACCATTATTGGTGAAGACTTATTCTTGGAATTCCAATAATACCGTTTTATCACTTGATTTGAAAAAGGATATTTTCTTTCATGATAACATGCCCTTCAATTCCACCGCTGTAAAATGGAACATTGATAGGTGGCTTTATTTTACCAATTCAACGGGATTACTTCCATACTATACCTCTATAGCATTTCCACATTCATTATTCTTTTTTCCCAATGGATCATCAATAATAAAGAATTGCATCATTGTTAGTGAATACTCTGTCAATATAACACTAAATGAACCTTTTGGTCCTTTTCTTTCATTGCTAAGTGCTCCTTTTTGTAGCATCATATCTCCCTACTATCATTCCCAAACAGAATATATTAACCTTTATTGGGGAGATCTTATCGGGACGGGACCATTTAAATTTGATATGCATGTAGGTGACATGGAAGTAAAATTCTCCAGATGGGATCGATATTGGAGAACGGGATCTTATTATGAAGAATTAGTTTTCTCAATCATCATGGACCAAACAACCCGAAGCCAAGCATTGCTTGCAGGAAATATTGACTTTGCTCAGGATTTTCCTCAAAATGTTTACCCAATAGAGGAATATCCACAAATAAAAATAGTAGAGACAGGTACTGACCTAATCTACTGGTATTTGGGGTTCAACACCCACATTATCAATCGAACATTGAGAGAAGCACTCTCGTTCGCTTATAATTACTCGCATGTGATTGATGTAATAAGGTTAGGCAATGCTGAACGTGGTTGCCCCGCAGTTCCAATAGGAATGCCCGGTCATAATGCAAGTGTTCAATCTAATTTACCTTACATGAACATTACACGAGCTCGCATTTTAATGCAACAAATGGGATACGCCGTGGGATGGGATGTAGGTTATCCTGGTTCAAATGAGTCGTCTTGGAATATTGCTTCTTTCGCAACTGAGATGTTTGGTGCCCCTTTAAAATTGAATCTTCATCTAGGTAGTTCGATTAATATGAAATTGAATGAACTTGCTATTCAAAATTGGCAACTCATTGGAATAGACACCTTCAATGAGGAATTGACTTGGGATGAATTTTTAGAATATGGTGAAAATGATCCTGAACATTTTCAAGTTTGGTATGTTGGATGGGGCCCAGATTATTTCGATGCATATAACATGCTCGATCCTTTATTTAATCCTCATGCACCATATAATTTTGGTCAAATCGATATACCCCTCGTGAATGAATTGCTCCATAATGCATCGATTGAAACAGATATATCTGAACGGAATGAAATTTACCAGCACCTTCAATATGTTTTATTTCAAAAGGAATTTGTTCACATGCCACTTTGGGCTTCTTATCAATATACAGTTCATGCTGCTTATCTTAAAAATGTACCATATAGCCCATTAGACCGATTCTATGCTTGGCCTATATATGAATTGCATTAGCAAAATGCATTTGATGAGATGTTGTTTAGTGATTTATTTCTGTAATTATATTTAGGACAATTATTGTCACTCTCTATATTCGAAAAAAATGAAATTAATTATAGTCAAATATTTAAATTCTATCATTGTTATTCTTATTTTTCTGAAACAATTATAACATAATTGATTCATATATTTATTATAAGAATCATTTCAAGCCTTTAGCTCAAGCTTCGATTTCCGATATATTTATATAGGCTGTTTCTCTTTATTCTATTGTGTTCGATTTGTGATATATGTCACATTTCGAATAAAATTATCTTCAATATGGTGACGAAAAGATGTTCTTTGGAAAGAGATTTAGCAGCTATCATTCCGATTCATTATCTGGGATCGAGATTCTTGTCCTTTCAATTATTAAAAATAATAACGGAACCACGGGATATGATATCATCCAAAAGATAAAAGAAAAGTTTGGTGGGATGTGGCATGCCTCTGCTGGAACCATTTATCCTCTATTAAGCCGACTTGCAGACAAAAACTTAGTAAAAATTCAAGAAACACTTGAAAATAATCGTTTAAAGAAAATATACTTCATCACTAATGAAGGGGAAGAAGAGCTAAAAAAATTAGATAAAGTCTTAAAGATCAGCGTTAACTCGTTAAAAGATTATATACAGACAATTTTCAAGGCGATACCTGAGATGAAGGCTAAAACAGAAGTTACGTTTTGTAATTTCCCATATCAATCA
>DAOUVJ010000044.1 GCA_030667705.1 Promethearchaeota archaeon
ATTATAACATTTTACTGATTAAACAGAAAAATCACGTTATCGTATCATGATCATATATTGAATTAGTCTTCAAAATCTTGATATCATGAAAAATCAGTAGCATGCTGTTAATTTTTCCCAATTATTTACTTTATAACTAAGTTGTGATGATCACTAAATTGATCCCATGACATTCACCCATAATGAATTGAATTGATAATTTTTTTTTTTATTTCCCTTTAAACCATAATTAAACTAATTAAAACTCACGTTTCTTCAACATAACCTTTTGAATTACTTTTATACTAAAAAATTAGGTTCAACTTTTTCGTGTGATCAATCATCCTATGATCACGGATATTTACTCTTTATTTAAAACTAAAAGTTTTTGTCGTGATTTTTTTTTCATTTAATCCCCCAGCTTTTTCTCATGTTGCCAAAAGATTTAAATAACTCTTCGGATATAATAGTAACTAAGATACTCTATAAATAAACAAAAAAAAAGTAAAAATACCCGAATTAAAAATTTTTAATTGTGGAGGAATAAGAATATGGCTAAAAAAAAACACAGTTTTGCCTGGTCTCCTATTAGACGATTAATGAAACAACAAGGCGCTAGTATCGTAGCAAGAAATGCTGTTGATTTATTAATTGATCATTTAGAGAAGACTGCTACTGGCTTAACTGAACAAGCAAGAGCATTTACGATGCATGCTAATCGAAAGAAAATCACGAAGAACGACTTATTATTATCGATTAAATACAAATAAAGCATGTATCATCAGTCCATTTGGACAAAAAAATTTTTTTCTTTTTTTTATTACTTTTTAACAAAAATATTGGATTTTTAAAAAATTTTAATAAATTCACAAATTTAATTACTATAATTTGTGTTCAGTAAATAAAATAAAGTGTATTTTCTCATGAAAGCAGATAAAGAAATTAGAAAAGTGCGTCAGGCAATATATTTCGATTGCATCTTGGGGGGTTCTCTTTCAATTGGATCAATCACAGCAATTATTATTCGTACTTTTGAAGTAGGGATTTTCGAAAATTATGTCACTTATGCTTTGGGTTTAGGATTTTGGATTTTCATGTTTATTTGTTCGTTAGTACTAATTTATGAGGGCATACATACATATTTTTTGGAGAAAAAGCATCCTGAAGGAATTCCATCTAAAAAACCAGTAAAAGCACCTGTTTTTTCTTAGCATTAGCTCTCTTGATATTTACATTTCTTTATAGAAAGGTCATTATATTTCCTTCATTCATTAATCACTTGATAATCGCTATTTATATAGGTTAGAATTGATGAATTAGTAACCGAAACATATTTTTTCAAATCATTCTTTTTAATTCATAGTACTTAAAATAACATAATGAATAATCATGGCAGATAAAACCAATTCAGAAAGTAAGAAATCAGTAAATGGGAAGGCAAAAGAGATATTGTTTCAATCCATGGAGCTTATCATGAAGAATCTTCAAGAAAATATGGAACATCTCATGAAGCCAAAACATTTTGAGCATACACAGCATTTTATTGAATTAGTTTATGATGGTTTAAAAAATAAGCGAAAATTCTTCTTATTAGCGTCTGGACGTTCTGCTTTCATCTTACAGTGTTTTGCTACCCGATTAGTGCATTTAGGTGCTGAAGTATACATGGTAACTAATTTAGCGAGCATGCCTGCTTTAACGAAAGATGATCTCCTAATAGTTTTATCTGGATCAGGAACAACTGCTATCGTTGTAAGCTTGCTAAAGAATTACGTGAATACCATAAAACCTTATGGGATCATAACCATAACTTCCCATCCCGAAACCATAATTGGGAGAGTTGGCGATGTTACTATTAAATTAAAAGGACGTACGAAGATTGATCTAACAGATCGCCACGATGATACCGCATTGTTAACTCCCGAAGGAACAGCTTTTGAACAAGTCGCTTTTACATATTTAGATGCGATTATTGCTGAATTAGCAATTAAACTAGGTAGAACCAACGAAGATTTGCTCACAAAACATGCCCAATCCATATGAGTATTTCTTAAAGGAATGTCAAATTTAATAATACTATTTATCCTACTAATTATTACTAATTTTGTGCCCATTTATAGTGGCTCTATGAGATTTTTATAAAAAAGACGATGATTAGAGATTCTCCAAATGGGCATACATTTTTTAATAGTAATTTAAGTATCGGGTTACGTGCCTTGGATTATAATTTCAGTGCACCAATAGCTCCAACAAACATGGAATGATTTAAAAACAGTGCCTTTTTCTTGTTTATAGTGCATAGCAGCGTGAGAACTTGTTTTAATGGTTTATTATTTGATACAAAACCTCCACAAAAGATCAAATACTTAACATCATGATTTTTTGCTCGTTCAACTGCAATTGTTCCTAGATTTTCTCCAATCATGCAGATGAGAGAATTAAGAAGATCTCCTTTATTGTAATTTTCATTTTTTCCTCTTGAGTTAATTTTTCCTAATGAAGCCGCTGTAAATTCCCTAAATATTGCATTGACTCTCTGATCTTCAGGAGAATATATATCAGCAACTTTTAAATCAACTTTATAACGATCTCCTTTTTGTGCTAGTTCTATCGCCTCATTATAACTCGTGATATTATATAATAATTTGATTAAAGCCATGAAAAATCCACCTCCAAGTGCTGATCCTCCTACATGTTCAAATCCAATTTCTTTCTTTAAAATTATTGATGATCCTGTTCCAATTGTGATAATAAGAGCTTCAGGAAGGCTTTTTGACTTTTTTAAATTAAAAAGAAAATCAATTCCATTAACATTTGCTTCAAACTCGTTAAAAATGGTTGATTTATAGTTTTGAGAAAGTTGCTCCTGGTAGTAGTAAGCTTTCCCTCCAGTTAAATTTAATTTCATATCAGTTAAGTCATTATCTATTAAATATTTGTTAATATAATTATAATCGACTTGTGTGGGATGAATTAATAGATATAGCTCGTTTTTGTATATATATGCAATTTTAGTAAGGCTCTGGCCCAAATCAATACCAATCACATTCTGAGGAATATTGTTTAAATTTGTTTCATTATTGTGTTTTATCAAATAAGTAATGAAAATCTTGATCACTTTCTAAAAATTTAATTAAGATTTATTTAATTATTTAATTTATTCAATTTAATCTATTTTATATTTTTCAGAATTATGAGTCAATCAGAGACGGATATAGTAAACGTAGCAATAGCAAAAGCAGATACTCCCCTTCACACTTATAATGAAATCCTAACTTTATTAGGGGGAATGGAAAAATTTGTTTCAAAAAATGACAGAATCCTCATTAAAATTAATTTAAATGCACCTGAAGGATTCCCCGTGAATACGAGCTTTACTTTAATTAAGTCACTGATTAAATCTTGTAAGAAAGCAGGAGCAAGTGAAATATCATTAGGAAGTTACTCTAACAAGGGAGTAAAAATAAGAAATATTGATCAACTATTAAAAATCAACGAAATAGTCATGCCATTAGGAGCTCAATTACTATATTTAGAAGAAGATTCAGAATCTGAATTACTTGATATCATTCAAAATTGTGATAAATTTTTCGTTGTTAATCAAGTAAATGTTGATCCATTATTCGGTTGTACACTTTCCATGATGAACTCCGCTGAAATTAACATTCTAAATTCCCAGGAATCTACGGAACAAGATTTAGAAGGTGACTTCTATAAGAAAGAAATGGTTTCAAAATTATTATCCATATATAAAAAACGGAAACCAGATTTAATCATCAATGATCTTTATCACGTAATGGAAGGAGCAGGACCATATATCTATAAAGATTCAAATTTAATTGAGACTCAGCTAATGGTTGGTGGCACTGATCCGGTTGCAGTAGATTTCGTCACGTTAAAATTAATGGGCAAAAATCCACTTGAAAATCCCTTAATCATTGGTGCTTGTGAAAGAAATATTGGTAATACAGATAATATTAACATTATAGGTGTGGATTTGGAAAGTTCTAAGGTTAATATTAATTACTGTGAAAAAAATTTAGAGGATATTACTGTCCATAATTGTAGCATTAAAACGGGTTCAACATGTTTTGGGTGTTACCATATAGCATACCATTTATTGAATATTATGAAAACATACATGACTAAAGATTTAAAATATATAACAAGACAATCCGTTTTAATTGGTGAAAATCCTCCAGAACCAGATTTAAATAAAAATGTAATCTTATTTGGCAATTGTGCAATTAAGAGTACAGAAAATTCGAGTTTTAGAACAATTTATACCTCAAAGGAGATTATTCCGTTATCTGATAAAATTAAATCAATTTTTAATAAAGGGAAAAAACCCAATAAAAAGCTTAAAACTATCGAAAAACCAAACAAACAAGTTCTAAACATACCAGGATGTCCTCCAAATTTAAATTCTACCATTAAATTGATCTCAAATTACTATGGAAAACAACAAGTTCCTAATTTATATTTATACCACAATCTCATGGAAACATATATATCAACTAGCAATAAAAAAGCGAAAAAGGGAGGGGTTTAAAGAATGATAAATCACTATTTCAAAGACAACTGGAACAAAATTTTAAAGTTTAACTCGAAGGTAGAAATTAATGAAAATCCAGAACTCTTAGAAGAATTTGTAAGAATACCCCTAACACCAATTCAAATAGACGCTTTTCTTCTTTACAGGTTGACAGAATTAATTTATCCTAAATTCATTCATGATCAGCAAAATATTGCAGATATTATTCTTTCCGATTATAGCATTGACAACATGGTTTTGGAAAGTTATGTTTATGAAACAAAAATAGCCGGAATACATGAAAAAGCGATCCATTTACCGAAAAATGCAATTTCCATCAAGACGAAAAATGATTTAGAAAATATTGAGGGCTTGTTTACTAAAATTCAAGATGCAATTATTAAAGAAAATGGGATTAAAATCATGTCCATTCGCATTTTTAAAAAACGCGCCATCGATTTAATGAATACACATAGCGAAAATCTAAAAAAATCATCCTTTAATGAATTTATGAGTAATTTATTAGATTTAGTACAAAAATGCATCGAAAATGAACTTATCATGCTTTATCCAGAGCCCGATTTATTACGATTTATGAGAGAGTTAATTTCAATATTCCAAGATATAAAATTTTCCAGTATTTATAATATGCTTAATAATTTGTGCCCTACTTATAAGCACGCGATATCATTCAACAACAAAACCATTTCCTTTACATGTCAAATTGAAAAGGAAGTACATGAGAACATAATTGAATTTATTCAACCTGAGCAATCTCCCGCGGATTTAGAAGAATCAAGATTGCCTAAATTGAGAGAAGATAATAAACTAGAAAGTGTAATTTCTTTAGATTTGAATACAGTGATTACTTATTTAAGTGAAATCTTTGAACAGAAAGTTCCCATAAAGATGGATCAGATGAAACTTCTATTACAAAAATTTTTGTTTGGAGTAAGAAGCTTCGATACTCACTGGAAGATGTATCCTCGTCCGAAGATATATAGTGTGTTAATTCGATATTTAATAAGGTTAATTGGATTTAATATCAATCTAAGAAAACTCTCTCATTGGAATCTCCCCGAGTTTATCCTTAATCTCTTTAATTCTAACATTGGATTAAATTCAAAAATATTAATACTCTTAACAAATAACAGAGATAAGAATATCCAAAATGCAATATTGCTTCAATTTTTAAATGGTTCTTTAGTAAAAATATCCGCTGTCAATAAAACCGATGTAATTGATAAAAATCTTGATATAAAAGAAATTCATTCTGGTTTAGTAGAAACACTGGGATATATTGATTTTATATTTAAAGTTGACATCGATTTAATTAAAGAAATTATAGAAAAATTTATTTTTAAGATTTATAATGTATCACCATTGAAGCAGTATAAAGTTTTAAAAATGGCTAAAAAACCCAAATACCTTGAAGTGTATCCAAGTTCGCCTGCTTATGAGCTGTTTAAATCAAAAAGCTCACTTTCCTTATTGAAATTATTATTACCTATTATCATTGATAAGCATGAATTTTAAGAAGTTATATAAAACCCTTTTTTAATAACAATTCGGCATTTAAAATTGCACCTCCTGCGGCACCTCGAATTGTATTGTGACTTAGGGCAACGAATTTATAATCAAATACAGGATCCTTTCTTAGTCTGCCGACAGTGACTGCCATTCCTTTATCATTATCGCGATCTTTCTTGGGTTGAGGTCGATTTTCATTCTCTAAATATATAATTGGCTGTTCTGGAGCATAAGGAAGTGATAAATCTTGTGGAATTGCTCGGAATGATCGCCAAATATCTATTATCTCATCCTTAGAAGGTATTTTTTCCTGGAATTTAATATTAACACAAGCTGTATGACCATCTGTTACAGGTACTCTAGTACAAGTACTACTTATTTTGATTGAATCGTCATTAATGATCCCTTTTTCTCCAACAGTCCCCAAAATCTTTAAAGGTTCCATTTCTGATTTTTCTTCTTCACCGCCAATGAACGGTACTATGTTATCAATCATGTCTAAAGAAGACACTCCGGGATATCCCGCTCCAGAAACCGCTTGAAGCGTGGAAACGATCATTTTATCAACTTTATACCCTGCTTTTTGTAGTGAATAGATTGGGGCCATGTAACTTTGTATGGAACAATTAGGTTTTACGGCAACAAATCCCTTTGAAAATCCTCTATTTTTTTGCTGGATTGGAATGACATTAATATGTTCAGGATTTATCTCGGGGATTATCATGGGCACATCAGGTGTCCCTCTATGAGCAGAATTGTTACTTATTACAGGGATTCCTTTTCTTGCATAGTTTAATTCTAACTCCTTAACGTCTTCCTTGCTAGGTAAATTTATTGCGGAGAACACGAACTTTATCTGAGGATCTAGAGAATCAATGTCTTGAGCTTCTCGTACAATTAAATTCTTAATATTTTCTGGAATATTGACTAACATTTGCCATTTCTGCTTTACAGCATCTTCATACGTTTTACCTGCAGAACGTGGAGAAGCTGCAACATCTGCTACTTGAAACCATGGATGATTCCTCAGGAGTTTAATATAATTTTGCCCAACAACTCCAGTTCCACCAATAATTCCAACCATTAATTTTTCAAACATTTTTATAAATATCACTTGTAATTGCGTTATATAAAGGGAAATATGTTAGAAGATTTAATAAATTAAATAAAATATTAGCATTTAATTTAAAAAATATTACTTAAAAACGAGGTTTTGATAATATGGGAAAAAACAGATCTGGAAGAGGTATTGCCATTTTAGCACTTCTATTAGCTGCTAGTGGATTGGGTTTTGGAGGTTTTTCTTTTATATATTTTAACAATCTCACAGAAGGAAATGTAGTACAAAATATATGGTATCAACCCACAGAAGAAAATGTAGTACAAAATATATGGTATGCGGAATATTTAACACACCAAACGCCTTCACAACAACCCATTTTTACCACCCTCACTAATATGCAACTAGTTATTACCGTAAATACAAGTGAATCTGTATATATCTCTTTTAATGCAAAATGTACAATAGATAATTCTGGAAGTTATGAATATATTCAGTGTATTATATATCAAAATGGTACGGAGATACCCGCACCATATGCATATGTTGGAGAAGTAAACTCGGAAACATTACCTAGCCTTCGCATGATTTCACTTCAATATTCTATTTCGGGTTTAGCTGCTGGAGATTACGATTTTTCCATTCGAGCAGCAACTGGCGATAACACGGGCGATAACAGAATTGATGATACAATTTTATTCATACAAACATATCTATAAATCCAAATTTTTTTCTATTTTTTATAATTTCACAAAAAGAAATTAGTATTAAAGTATAGTATAGATAGGTGAATAAGTAGAAAATCACTTCATCTCATTGTTATGTGTTGTTTTAATTACTTAAAAAGAAAAATGATCTAAATGGAAGTATATTAATAATGATTAACATTAGTAATTTGAATAATTTTTTTTAAGTAATATAAGTGAATTAAGGTGAGTAATTACATTGCATAACCCTGATCCCAATTTATTAAAAGAAGCTGAAAAATTAGAAGCGCAGTCAAAATCTCAGATAAAATTTAAGAATTATGATTCAGCAATAACGTTATTATTAGAAGCAAAAGACCTTTATACAAAAATGGCATTAACTGGACAAGTTGGGATTGTCATTAAAGAAATAGTTAGAATAAAGAATTTAAAACGTATTACACCCGAAAGAGCTACAACTTTAGTAGGTCTTGAAGAAAAAGATGATTCGAAAATTTCAGAAATTACTGAATATTCAGAAAAAAATGGATATGATATATTGGATAAAGCACGAGAACTCACGTTGGAAGAAAGGTATAACGAAGCGTTGACATTATTCGAACAAGCTTACAGTCTTTTCAAAAAAATAAATTATGATTTTGAAAGCAAGCAAACTCTGTGGCAAATCAATGAAATCAAGGAACATTTACGATGGAAACAAACTGGAAAAGGATTAATGAAGAAAGTAAATATTAAGGACATTGTGACTTTAGCATCTGCAGAAAGAAGAAGGATGAAGCTTCAAAATCAAATTGAAACCCCTAAAATTATCCCCACTAAAAAGACTCCAATAAACTCTCAAGTAAAGATTGAAAGCATGGAAACTAAGTATCCAAAATTATACCAACAGCGAATTAAAGAACAAAAGAAAGAGGAGGAAAAAAAGCATTTTCAAGGGAATATTTTAAAGGAGCATGACAGTTTACGCAAACAACAAACTGAAGAAAGAAGAGAGAGAATGCGATTACTCCAAGAGAAAAAGAAAAGGGAAGAAACTCTCCTCAAGGAGGCTGAAGATTTGTTAGCTGATGGAAATCGAGCATTAGTTAGTAAAGATTATGATAACGCAACATCTTCATACCAACAAGCTATTAAAATTTTTAACCAGATGGGTTGGTTGGACCAAACTCGCACGCTACAAAAAGAATTAAGGAACATCGAATTGTATAAAAAAGAAGAACAGAGAAAAATTGAACAAAAAATCTTGATAAAAAAGAAGAATGATCATGAATTTCAAAAGCGAGTTGATAGTATAACTAGTGAAAAACAGAGATTTGAGGAAAAGAAATTGCAGCAGCGAGTGGTTTTACCTCCCCTGATAAGGAGTAAGTTAGAAAAGGTAAATTTGGCAAAAAATAAAGCAGAGAAAGAAGAAAAAATGGGGAAATTTGAAAGGGTAATTTCTCGATTTCAATTTATTTTAGAGGAGTATAAATCTATTCCTAATGATGTTATAGATCTAAGTAGTGAGATATCTGCAACAGAGCAAAAATTGATGGAATTAAAAGAGAAAAAGTAATATCGAATCAATCTTTATTTTATATAAATATATAATTATTCACGTCACCATGAAAAACCCATTCTTGCATTTTTATCACGTTCCAAACACAAAAGAATTATTGGATATGGCCTTCAAGCGAGGAATGAAGAGTTCCGCTCAAGTTTCAAACAATGCTCCCATCCTCATAAAAGCAAAAAAAAAGGAATCTAAACGGATAAAAGTTTCAATTGAAGATATTATTGAGCGAATTCTTAAAGTAATTAAGAGCGTTCCCATGATTGAAGAATTACCAGATTTCTATAGGGAATTAGCATCTTTATTAGTTGATGTAGATGAATTAAGGCTTACATTAGGAAAATTAAATGGGATATTGCCCATACTTAGTAAGATTGAAAGGGAAAGTTTTAAAAGTTTAAACAAAATCGAAACACCTAAGGAAGCAGATAGAATACGTCGTGCCGCATTTGGAAGAGTTTCATCGATTTTAAGAAAACAAAATAAAAATCTTGAATATTTAAATAATATAAGAGGAAAATTAAGACAAATACCCTCTCTTAATTATGAAACGCCTTGTGTTGTATTTGCAGGTTATCCCAATGTAGGGAAGAGTAGTTTAGTCGTTAATATATCAACAAATAAGAAGATTGACGTTCAAGAATATCCATTCACTACTAAAGAATTACTTATAGGTCATTTACATATTGAACGTAGATTTGATACGATCAAAATTCAATGCATGGACACGCCCGGTATCTTAGATAGACCAATGTCAAAGCGTAATAATATTGAAGCTCAAGCAATTTTAGCATTAAGATTGATCTCTGATTTGATTTTTTTTGTTTTCGATCCAACTCCCGCTTGTGGTTATTCCATTGAGTCTCAAATTGATCTCTATAATGAAGTTAAAGATAATTTTACACAAGATGGAAAAATAGACATGTTAATCATTATGAACAAAAAAGATTTAGCAAGCCCTGCTGAAATCAATTATCTAAAAGAGAAATTGGATTTAAATGAAGGAGAATTTTTCTTAACAAATGCTCTAACAGGAGATAATCTAGATACGCTAATAAATTATCTCACGCAGAAGTATGATAATAAAACCTAATTTAAAACAACATTTGTTGATTTTTTATAATGAATGAAGAAAGTCAAATTTCTATTTTGGGATTAGATATTGGAGGAGCCAACACAAAAGCAGCTCTGTTGGAGTTTGATAATGGCGTTATAATAAAAGCCTCTTCCTCTATTGAATACTTTCCGTTTTGGGAAAAAACTATCAAAGATATTCCAGAGATGCTTTCTCGTGTTACAAATGCACTCTTAAACCAAAATAATCTCAAATTAGATGACGTAAAATACTTCGCAATCACCATTACATGTGAACTTTCTGACGCATTTCAAACCAAAAAAGAAGGGATTAATCGAACTATAGATGCTTTGACTCAGATTTTACCCCGCAAGAAATTATTCTTCATGAGTACAGATGAGATTTACCTTTCAGAAAAAGAAGCAAGAGAGAATTACCTTAAAGTTTCAGCTGCTAATTGGGTGTCTACGGCATTGTTTTTAGGAAAGATTAATCCTAATTGCATCTTAATAGATTCTGGGTCCACTACGATTGATATAATACCCATTAAAGAAGGAAAACCGATCTCAAAAGGGAAAACAGATGTTGATCGATTAAAACATCATGAACTAATTTATACAGGGGGTTTAAGGGCCACAATCCCTTCAATTACTCATGAAGTTCCATATAATGATAGTTTAATTCAAATTTCATTTGAAAAATTTGCTTTGGTTTCTGATGTTCATAGAATTTTAAATAATATTACAGAAAGCCAATACATTAATGAAACTGCTGATAACAGAACAACTTCTTTAGAAGATTGTTATTCTCGTTTAGCACGAATAATTTGTGCTGATAAAGACATGCTAACAATAGAAGAATTGAAGAAAATAGCGGAATACATATATGAAAAGCAATTAAGTTTAATTGCAGTTGAAATTAAATCCTTTCTTAATGAGTTAGAGCTAAGAGAACCGGACTTAGTTAAAAAACCTAAATTTGTAATAACGGGATTGTCAGCAGATTACCTCATAAAAATAAATCTTCAAAAAATGGGTTATGATGATATCTTATCTTACGAAAATCTTACACAAATACATGATAAGATAAGTTCTACTGCTTTTGCTGTAGCAGGAGCACTTTATTACCAATTACAGGATTTAAGAATACGATGACGAGTAAATATGCCCTTTTTAAAATTGGGGGTAAAATTCTTGAAAATGAAGTGTATTTGGAAAACACAATTTCACAATTAAACAATCTATATGTTACTAACGTTCTCGATAAGATAATTATTGTTCCGGGAGGAGGAACTCTTGCTAACTTTGTTAGGAGCATGGACTTGAAAATGAATTTAGGGGATGAAAAATCTCATTGGATGGCAATTCATGCCATGGATTTTAATGGCCAAGAACTGGCAACTCGTTATAAACAAATCGAAGTGATAGAAAAAATTGAAGATATTAACAAAAAACAACGTGTATTCGCGATTTTTCTTCCTTTCAAATATTTAAAAAAGAATGATTTTTTACCCCATAATTGGCAAGTAACTTCTGATTCTATTGCGTTATACTTAGCCCATGAATTAAGCTTTGAATGTGTTTATTTGATAAAAGACGTTGATGGATTAATTCGCAAAGATAATTCTTGTATCAAAGAAATCTCTACCATAGAATATAAGAATCTAAAAAAGAGCAATAAGTTATTAAGAATGGATAATGATGAGCTCAACAAAAAAACCTCGACACCCGTTGATGATTATTTGCCCGATTTAATTGATGAATATAAATTACCCTGTGTAATTTTAAATGGAGCTGAGCCAACAAGAATAACTAATTTTTTTTTTAAAAATAGCGTAAATCATAGTAGTATATATCCCTCGAATAATTGATTTTAATGTTCAGCTGACTTTATTTCCACAAACATGACATATACTCTGCCCTTCTGGGAGATTGCTACCGCAGTACTTGCAATAGGGGTTTTCCCACAGATTTTCTTGATCTTTAGGGACGTGAAGAACTTGTACTTGAGAGGCAGTTACTAAATCATCGGGAGGTCTTGGAGGATTCCCTATATAAGGAGTTGAAAAGTTGTCGAACTTTCCTCGAGAATCGAATGGTTTTCGTAGATATTCTGGAAACGCTGTTGTGATTTGTATATTGGTCTTTAATGCGATATATCTTTCATTTTTATATTTAATTTCTTCTATAACATCATGCTTTTTTAAAAAATCCAAGGACGCTGTTAAATATTCTAAGGTCATTTTTGATACTAATCGTGGTAATTTGTCCTTAAGTATTATACTTTTTCTTAACTCCGATAACACGTTATATTTTTTCGAATCGGATACAATTTGAAATAAAATGAACGAATCCTCTTCCAATTCTTCATCAGTTTTATTTTCATAATTACTGAAATAATCTTGGACCTTTGGAAGTAAAATATCAACAATATCGCTATCCACATCTTCAGGAGATTCTTCTAAATATTTTATGATGTTGTCTGGGGGAATTCTTTTAACAATTACTTCTTTTAATAAAAGAACATACTTTTCTACATATCCAATTTGATTAACAAATATTAATTGTCTTTCTACTAGAAGATGTATTTCTTGATCAAAACTTAGCTTCGGGAACTGTTCATTAAACCAATCCTTCAATTCCTCAAGAGAAATAGGACCTTTTGATAATTTTTTTAGTGTAAAAAAAATATGTTTCTTATTCAGTAAAGTAGCGATTTTCTCTTCTTCACTTTTCTCTCTGGAGACAGTTGCCCAATATAGCTCTTTTACCCACAATCTAACAAGAGAATTATTTTTATCTATAATCTCTCTTTCTTGTTCTTCCATATTATTGATATCATTGATGTAAAACGCAGTATATATTTCTTCATTTGTTTTGAGTCTTTCAGAGAATTCAGTTAATAAATTTTTAATTTTTTGTTCTATATCAGGTGTTAATTGACGGTAAAATACACTTGAAACAATCAACATTTCTTTATTTCCCCTTGCCCAATCAGAATGAACTTCAAAGTAATAATTCATGGTGATTTTATTTTCAAATGAATGAGTAAAAAAACCTTCACTAACCGTCTGATCCATGATATTTGCGATTCGAGTAGACAATTGATCATCCAATTCATGCTCTTGATACGAATAGAACACGATTGGTCCTATTTTTCGATGAAAGCATGATAAAGCTACAATAGTCTTCAAGGATGATATCTCCAAGGAATGCTCTAAATAAAAATTATAACTAATTTTTGTCGGTTAAATATCCAAAGGAAGAGGTTAATTAAAATAATTTGTTATAAATCTTGACAAATTAAAAATCTCGCATCCTCGCCCTTAATTTTACACATAATTACATATGAGGAGGTGAGATAGGTAAATGCACGAGGCACTTCTTTAACGCGTTAAAATCATTTAATAATTTACGATCTAAATCTTATTTTGAGCTCGCATAAAGGATTTCTAATCTTTTATGACAAAGAAATAATCGTATTTTTGTCCTGCGCTTTCTATTATATGATTTACAACCCTAAAATAGATTTGGATAGATAAATACATAATTAATCAATATCGAAATCAAAGTTTTAATTACATAAAACACGAATTTAATCATAATAATAATTCATGAAAATATTGTGAGATCAGATGGATGATGCAGAAATAAAAAAAAATGCAGATTTTTTAATTAATAATCTGAAAGGAAAGGAAATTCCTGGTACTGCAAGAGTATCCGTTAGATATAAAACTCTTGTAAGTTTAGCAAAAATATATGGCATTACAGATTCTAAATATGTAGGACCTGAGGAAAATGGGATTGTTGCATGCCACGCATTTGCAAATCATTTTACAATTAAAGCATTATACAAATTATTACTTGGAATGAAACTGGTTCAAGATGGCGTAGAACGACCTTTCATGTTGAATGTTGGTAAACTACTTCATGGTGGTCAGAAATATGATTGGGAGGGGTGTGTGGATGTCAAACCGGGAGATAAACTTTCAATAACAGCAAAATTCGGTAAAACTTGGCTCGTTGAAAAGACAATGGTTCTTTTTTCTGAAATAGAAGTACTTGTTAAAAATCAAAATGATGAATTAGTATGCAAGCCTTTAATTACGGCTGCAGTAAGACCTGGGGGATATTAAAAGAGGTGTATGAAAAGTGGTAAAAATATCAGATATGAAAGTTGGACAAGTAATTAAAAACGAATTTGATCAGATTACACGAGAATTATTGAGGCAATATGCGAAAGCATCAGGTGATACAAATCCAATTCATACAAATGACGAAATAGCGATAAAAGCAGGTTTGAAGGGTATAATCGGACATGGCCTTTTTAGTTTCGGATTCATAGCCAAGTTGTTTGAAGATTTTCTAAATCAAGAAGAGCATGGAAAACTAATTAACATTGATATCTCGATGCGGGGGATGGTAAGATGTGGAGATACATTAGTCACAGAAGCAACAGTTACAAAAATAGAAGAGAAAAGAGTCTTTTTTGACGTAAAACAAACGACATTTACTAACGTTGATATTAAAGATAAGAATGGAAAGATAATAGAGCAATTTGAAGCTGGAGAAAGAGGTTATATCTCAGAAAAAGATATTAACCGAAACTTAGTGAAAACTAAAGAAGTTGATGAAGGAACATTAACATATCGAGAAAGAGTCTCCATGCCCGGGACCGCAACTATAGAATTAAATAATTGATTTTACTTTTCTTTCTTTTTATTGTATAATATGTATATTTAAAAATTCCTCGTTTATTCATTTAAAATTGCAATCAAGAATCCAAACTCATTAATTTTAAAAAACTGAAGTGTTATGTATTTTTTGATTAAAAAATAAGTTTAATAAAACATTTTTATACTTTTACGACAAAAGAGATTATTGGATAGAAAAAAACATAAAATAATATCAGATAAGACGTAGCTTGACAATTTTACCATTAGATGAAAAACGGATAGAGAAGTTGATATTTAGCGGTAATTACGAGGAGGCCGCTGAGATCATTTTTGATTTAATCGAAAATCGAGATCGTCTAGACAAGGAAATTTTATATAAAACATTAAATTTGTTGAATTATATTTGTGATAAAACACCATCTATTTCTTTACGTGCTGTAAAGTACATGAGCTTTATAATAAACGAAGCAAATTCATGGATTCGTTTAGTCTCATTAGAAATTCTTTATCAAATTTCAATATATCGACCAAATCTATTATTAGAGTTAATAAAAGAAGTTCGCGCTCGGTTTTATGATCTGGAACCAACAGTGAGAAGACTGGCGGTGAAAATAATGGGAAATTTGTTATTATCCCTACATATTGATAAAGAAGAGATCCAAATAATAATTGAGGAATTTATCAACAAATTAATCGACGACGACTGGAAAGTTAAATTAGAAGTAATTAAAACTCTAAAAAAGATTTTGAATCAGGATTTTTCTAAAATTCCCGATTTAGAGCCTCTTCTTTCAATCGTAATAGTTAACTTACGTGATTTAGACGAGGATGTGGCTCGATCTTCAGCAGAATTATTGAAAATCTTAGGAACATATTTTCTAAGTAAAGATAAAATAATGCATATTCTATTAAATTTGTTGTATAATGAGAAAGGGCGAGTTAAAGAACTCATTATTTGGTTATTTGGGGAGATCGGGAAAGAAAAATCTTCTGAAATAATCCCTATAATTCCTAAATTGATCAATTTATTGAAGGAAGATGATTATCGAATCCAATTAAGAGTGATAGATGCCCTCGTAAGCATCTCCAAAAATAATTTCGATCAGATTTGGTCAAACTTAATAAATTCGTTGGATATAGGTGATGAAGATTATAGAAATACTATCCAAAATGCTCTATATCATCTTAGCCAAAATAATATTCCTGATGTCTTTATATATATTTTTGAGGAATTAGAGAGTCCTTCAGAAACTGTGAGAGATAGTGTTGCACTAGTTTTCAAAAGATTATATGAAGAATATCAAGTTGAGATTGAAAATGAAATAACAAAGATATTATATCGACTAGAATCGAAATACTGGAGAGAAAGAAAAAAAAATACTGCTCTTCTTCAGAACTTAACTTTTATACTAGATATTAAGAAGATCGCAGTATGGATCTTCATAGAATTAAATAAAGTACTTTCAGATGAAACTGATCCAGATGTGAAAAATGAGATTATATTTACTCTAAAGAGTATCAAGACCAATTTTAACAGAATGGATGAGACAATTAGGACAGTGAGTTATGAATTGGAGCTATTCACAAGTAAAATCAGAGAATTTCAAAAAGCTCCTGCTCAATTCCGTGAAAAGATGAACGCTTTAATAAAAGAATTCAAATTTAATGAAACTGAAATCGAGTTGAGTAAAACTTATAGAAAGATATTAAACAGAATAAAAAATTTCAACAAAAAACTTAATAAATTTGAGTATAAAAGATTAGCATTTAATTTACTTGAAGATTGGGAGGAAACTAAATTACAAATCATTGACGAACTCAGTCTTATTAAAGGATTTATTCATGAAATTTTTGAAGAAAAAAAAATGGAATTCACTTCAGGATTGAAAGGCAGAATAAAAGTATTCAATGATCGTATTAATATTTTAAGAGTTCAATATGAAGCGCTAAAGTTTTATCAATTTCCAGATAATTTGGATGAAATTATATTATCTAACGAACAAAATGACGAATTAGAAGAAAAATTTACTCAAATCACACAATTGAGAAATTATCTCTTTAAATTGGATGATGAAATTAGAGATCTTATTGTAAGTAATGTAGAATTTGACATTTTTAAGGAATTACTTAAAAATTGGGTAGAATTAAAAATTGAAATCCAAGAATACTTAAGCAAACTGGATAGAAAAATTAAGGTAATCAAGGATAAAATTGTTAAATATTTCATAGAAATTGAAACTCGTGAAGAAATTTCAAATGGCAAAATTAAAGACATAACTAATGAACTCGGATTTCAATTATTCCAGGGACATATACATTCAATTATTAGTCAAGGAATTGAAGGATTTAAGAAATTTAATGAAAACTTTGAACAATTAAATGCAAAATTAAGCCAATTAATAAAAAAAAATCAATTTAGTGATTCAAAGAAATTCATTGAGATGAATCAAAAGCAGATTCAAAACTTTATCGAAGAATATGAAAATCAGATTGATACAATCATAGGTAAAATTACAACTGATAATAACATATTCAACTTGTACATTCGTCCATTCATTACTAAATTCATTTCTTCAAAAGAAATGCTCATAAACAAGATGAAAAATTTCCAACAAAAGAATCTTGAAAAGATTTACCTAAATCAAATTAATTATTATTTAGACGTAATGAACCCTATTAAACTGAAGAATTTAGCCTCATATATGGACTTAGAAACTGACCTACTTACGGATTATATACTTAAATTCATAAATAAAAATAAATTAAGCGGGAAAATCATAAATGATACACTTCATTCACCTAAATTAGAAGATTTATATGAATCAAAAGATCTCCTTCTATTTAAAACAATTAAAACTATTGGTAATAAAATCCTTCTTGATTTTAAGTTAAGTAATCCGACAAACCTTACTTTTAAAGATCTGCAAATCATACTACGCATTCCTGTATATTTAATCTTTGAAAAGAATGAAAGTTTTCCGAGAAATCTCTACGTGAATGAATTAAAGCCTGGAAGTGCGTTAAAATTCAATTATGTTGTAAAATTGAATCGCATTATTGAAAAAAAACTTTCAGATCCTAGTGCGGATGAGATCACTTTAAATCTCTTTTACAGGGATCCATTTAATATTACCCGGAAAATATCTAAAAAAATAGATCTATTGTTATCCTAATATTTTATTCAATTATTTATCTAGTCAGATAATAAAAAGTGCTTATTTATCGAAAAAATAAATAATTTATAACGAAATTATTAATATAATCTGATCATCTTTATGTTTACAACAAATTAAGATTTTAAACGTGAGGTGGATGTTAAAAAACGTTGAAGAGAGCTATAGATTGACGCTCCAAACGAAATCGTTCGGTTGAAACTGTAAATTAGACTCCAAAAAGTTGAAGGAACTTCTAAATAACGCTGGTTTGGTTGGAGATATAGAAGATTCGGCAATAATTCCTGTACCAAACACGGATTTAGTGATGGTTAAAAACCTAGACATCTTTACACCAATCATCGATGAACCAGATATCATGGGAGAAATAGCAGCTGCTAATGTAACTAATGATGTATTTGCATTAAATGTTCTAGATGTTTCGGGAATGCTGGTGTTTCTTGGTATGAAAAAAAACATGCCCATGCGAATCGCAGAAGGGATATTAAAGGGTATCCGAAATTTTATCGAAAATAAAATTGATTCAAAAGTATTAGGCGGACATACCATCTATTCTGAATGGCCCTTAATTGGCGGAGAAGCTTCGGGATTTGTTGATAAAAACAAAGTCATTAAAAAGAATCATGTGAAATCTGGTGATACATTAATTGTAACGAAACCCGTAGGAAACCAAGCCATAATGGCAGCTTATCGCCTACAAAAAAACAACCCTGACCTTCTAAAGGATTTCTCTAAGGCAGAAATTGATAAATCAATTGATTTGGCTGTAGAATATATGACCTTACCATTACGTGATGTTGTAAAAACTATTCATTCCTATGATGATGTATCTTTTATCCATTCCATGACAGATGTTTCAGGTTTTGGTTTAGCTGGGCATTTAAAGGAAATGCTTCAAAAATCGAAATTTTCGGCAGAAATTACGAAAGTTCCCATTTTTAAGCTCGCAAGAGAACTATCTTATGATTTCGGGTATAAATTTGATGAATGCGAAATGCCTGAAACCGCAGGGGGTATGTTACTCGCTGTTGATAAAAAATACGCTCAAGAGTTTTCCGAGAGGCTTGAAGAAGAATTTCATGTGGCTAATTGGATTATTGGATCAATCGATAACAAAGATAAACCTCGACACGTCCGTGTATCGAAAAGCGTTGAACATGTCGAAATAACCTCAATCTAACAATGTTAATGAAATAAGCTAAAACACGCTAAGTGGCTGCTTATTGAAATATCCGTTGCAATACGGCATTGATAGTATTTTCTGTTTTTATTTTAAAATCGTTTATTTCTTCTTCTTAGCAATTAAGGTGGGATTCAAAAATACATTTTGACACATCGGACATGAATTATGCACCATGAGCCAAGAAGACACGCACGAATAATGATATTCACTCCCACAAAAAGAACATTTAATAGTTTTACTTCTTCCCAACCAGATAACATTATGACAAATTGTACATTGAACCTTATCTTCTGTAGACATCATCACTTTTTTTAATTTATGACCACAATGGCTGCAAAAATTTGTCTGGTATCTAATAGATGTCAACAATTTTTTGCCGCAATAGGGACAATAGTTAAACTTATTTCCAGTCAACAAGAATTCACTCTAATTATAATTTAAATTTAGATATTTGGTAATAATTTAATATAAATACGCACTAAAAAAGGATATTTAGTCCAATATTTCATATTCATTGTAAATGAAGATTTTGTTGAAACTTCAATAGAAAAGTACCTATCGAAATTATTAATAAATATAATCGAAAAATTAAATAAACATATAATCATATGAGAATCATGGTTAAACATAATAGAAATAGAAAAAGTGTTAACTAGGAGGTGTCAAATGGGTAAAAATGAATACCGATTGACGAAACAAGTAAAAATCTATGGATGATCATGTAAACTTGACC
>DAOUVJ010000196.1 GCA_030667705.1 Promethearchaeota archaeon
AATAAGAAAAGGATTATAATATTTTTATTTTTTATTCGGTTCATCTTCATTTATTTTGTATAAAAGAAATTATTAAATTAGTACTAAATAGTCTTTCTTTATTTATTTTATGTAAAACGTGAGAAATATCAATTCTAGAAATTTAATTTTTTTCTTTATTTTATTTATTAGGGGTGCCTAATTTAATTAAAAAAATCCTTAATTTTCCCCATTCAAATGAGTATTTGGGAAATCTACTTAAAGACAAATTGAAGATTTTAGTATTTCAATAATGTTTAAAAAAAATTTATATAGTTTTAATCTTTATTAAAATTTAGAAGGATGTGTGAAAGTAGTAATTCCGAATCTTCAAAAATTGATGAGGATGGCACATGGGATGGCAAGATACAAAATGGAAAATTGTTAAGGAAGTCTTTCCCTCAGAAATCATCTCCATTATTGGAGATATTCTCGCAGGTATAATATTAACCATCTTAATCGTACCCTTCAAAAGTTTTCTCATATTAATTCTAATAGTACCAGCATTGCTTTCAATGAGAGGTAATATAAGTGGTCCATTTATTGCTCGCACATCAAGAGACATAATAATTGGGGAATTTAACAAGAAATCTTGGTTTGAGAATATTTTAGCTACATATGCACTTTCAATCTTTGTAGCTTTTCTAATTGGTCTTTTTGGGATCCTATTAAATTTTTTTTTTTTTAGAGTATTTATTGTTACTAATGGAATTTTAATCTTAATACCGATTATCTCGATTTTATTGACACTTTCAATATCAATACCTTTTTCCACGTTTCTTAATATAATAGTTTTTAGAAGAGGACTTGACCCGAATAATGTTGTTAATCCAATAATGACTGCCGTAGATGATTTCTCTACAGTCCTATGCTTTTATCTGACAATCATAATGTTGGGGGTTCCTTAAATGGATTATTTCAAAAAAATTATCAAGGAATCAGTGTTAGTAGTAATGATATCCTCGATAATTGGTTTAATTTCAGGAACTTTCCTTTCAGTTAATAAAGAGATTCTGTACAGTTTTCCTATAATTTTATTAATACTCCCATCATTGAATTCATTAATCGGTGATATATCAACGGTTCTAACCTCTCGGTTATCTTCTCATTTATATTTAGGCAATCTTTCCCCCAAAATTCAGAAATCTAATGTTCTAAAAAAGGACTTTTACGGTTTACTGATAACAATTTTATTAAGCTTGGTAGCTTTAATTATTATTGGATATGCTGTAGGATTTGCTACTGGTATTCAAATTATAAATCCATTATTAATAATCGCAGTTATAATGCTAACAATATTAATTCTTTTCAGTATGACTTTTGTATTCTTATTTACAACCTCAATATTTTTATTCAGAAAAGGAAAGGATCCCAATAATTATTTAATCCCATTAACCACGTCCTTATTAGATTTTCTAACTCCTCTATTACTCATATTTTTTATTTATTTATTAACTTAAATTTAATCAGGTGATCAAAATACAGAAAAAGACTAAAAGAAAAAAATTTCAATACAAACCCCTTTCGATAAAAGATATTCTTAAAGAAATGAAAGAAAACATTGATACTATGATAGATTTAGCTTATACTGCTATTAAATTCGGTATTAAAGAAATTGCAGATGAAACCTCTAAAATTGAGAAAAGAATTCATGAACTTACGTTTCTGCTAAATTTGCAGATAATTCAAACTCAAGCTGGTGGATTTAAAGAAGCGAAATCTTTAGAGCCAATAGTGGTAATGGGTTATTCAATAGATAAAATTTCCGATGCATTAGCGGATATCGCCCGAGTTGTATACATAAATAGCGATATCTCTGATTTTACTCACCTCTTTTGGGATGAGGTACCTGAGCCTATCGTAAAAATTACTGTGAACGAAAATTGTGAATTTATTGGATTAACCAGGTTAGATATTCATTTTAGATCTAAACATGGTGTAGATCTTATTGCAATAAAAAGAGGTGATAACTGGTTATTTCAAAAGAACGTAATAATCCAGAAGGGAGATTTATTAATCATTAAAGGTGAATTAGAGCCTATTAAAGCATTAAAGAATTTAGCGGGTGATTTTGAAGAAATATCCTTTAAATTTGATGATATTAAAGAAGAATCAGAATTCGATCTTACTGACCCCAAAATTTATGAGGAAATTCAAGCACTTAAAAGAGATTATATTCAAATAACTGATATATCTGAAACGATGATTGAATTAGCTTTAGCAGCTCTTTTTCTTAAAAATTATGAATTAGCTGATGATGTTCTTGAAATGGAGGCTTTAATGGATGGGCTTAATATCATTTTTGAAAAAGATCTTTTGGATTTTGCCCATTTAGTTGAAAATCCACGTAGTTTAACGGGTATAATGAGGATAATCTTTTCATGTGAATTAATTGCTGATGCAGCAGCTCATATTGCAGAGAATATTTTAGAAGGATTTGAACCACATCCAATTTTCCAAAAAGCCATTAAGGAAACATCAGAAATAGTTGTAAGGGAAACCATGTCAAAAGATTCATTTTTTAAAAATAAAACCTATGAAGAACTTCAAAATCAAAAATATAAGCGTGGATTTCACATTATAGCTTTGAAACGTGAAGAAAAATGGATATATAGTTTTAAATCGGATTTTGTCTTCGAAGAAGGTGATTTAATAATTGGATTAGGTCCCAAAGAGACTGTAGACCAGTGGAGAAAATGTGTTCATCCTGAAAATAATCTTTAAATTAAGAAAAGAAGGTGGAAATATTGGAGAATGAAAAAATCATTGAAAGATTAGGAAAAACATTACAAGAAATCGCGGAAAAAATTAATTTAAATTCAAATTCCCTTGATTCAAACGTTGTTTTAAAGCTAATTGAAGATATCCTTCAGATACATGATAATAATGCGATGGTCTTCATTTATGGTGCTGGAAGATCAGGTTTTATAGGACGATGCTTTGCTCAACGTTTGATGCATCTTGGAATCAAATCTTGTTTCATATCAGACGCGATAACTCATCGTTATTCCGAAAGAGATTTACTTATTTTGATTAGTGGGAGTGGAGAGACAACCTCACCTAAATCAATAGCTAATAAAGCAAAAGAAATCGGTGGAAGAATAGCATTATTTACTGGAAATCTGAAAAGCAATATAGCAAAAATTAGTGATACAATCATTAAAATTGAGGGTAAAAGTAAGGATCAAGCTATATCTCAAGAAACTCTTGCTCCCTACACCTCCTTATTTGATATTTCTACTTTAGCAATATTAGATTCTATAGGGGGAATTTTAATGGAGATATTAGGAGTATCGGAAGAAGATATTGATAACCGTCATGCTTCGATTGAATAATTTCTAAAAGAACACACGTGGATTTTATGAATGAATATATTGAGATAAGGCATATCTCAGAGGGAAAAGGAAAGGGTGCATTTGCTAAGAAAGACATTAAAAAAAAAACCGTAATTGATGTAGCAAATGTAATTTTAATTCCTAATGAGGATTATAAAAGAATAATAAAAACGGTGCTGTATGATTACTGTTATATTTGGAGCGATTCAAAGAAACCAGAATTTAAAAATGCTATAACGCTCAGTATATCTCAGTTCATTAATCACTCTTATGAACCTAATCTAAGATATTTATATGATTATAAACATAAGGCAATAGAGTTCTCTGCTATTAGAGAGATTAAAGAAGGCGAGGAACTCACGGTTAATTATAACGGTCTGGTTAAAGATAAAAGTCCTGTATGGTTTAAGGTTCTTGATTAATTAAAGAAGTAAAAAAAATGTAAATTGTAATTATTAGATATTTAGCTCATATTAGGCTAATTTAGAGTTCTAATGGTATACTTATTATACTTTATATACTTTATATATTATATGAGTAAAAATACAACAATTAAAGTTACGAGAAAAACTTTAGAAAGTTTACATCGTGTAGTAGGGGATTTAGCTAAAAAACAGGGTAAGAGAGTTACTTTAGATGATGCGATTGTACATCTTTTAAAAAAAGATAAATCATTAGATGAAAAATCTTCGCCTTTTTTATCAGAAATTGAAAAAGATAGGAAAAATTTTCTTATGATATTGGAACAAAAATTTTCTGGAGGACAACCTGAGGATTTCAATGAATATGATTATAATGATATAGGTGATTAATATCAAAATTTTTATTGATACAGAACTATGGATTTTTGCCCAAAAAGTTCCAGATAATTCTAAATTCGTTAACAACTCAGATTTTAAAAAAGCTCTTGAGCTACATAAACAATCTAGCGAATTTATAAAACAAAAAATTAACGAAGATAGAATCTCAATGACATATCACCAATTGTGTGAAATATACCATGTTTTAGGATTTCGAGGGATGCGATTACCTCATGAATTTGTGCAAACATATTGTTTTCAATTAATACATGGGAAATTTATGGATTGGTATCAGATTACTCCTATAGATATAGAACAAGCAATAAATTTTAGTAAGCAAAGTGGAATACATATTTGGGATTATCTTTGTGTTTTACCACTTTATAAAGAAGTTGAAATTTTATATACTTGTGATGCACACTTTAAACATGCTTCTTTTCAATCTTTAGGTCCTATTATAAAAAACCCATTAAAAGATTGGATAGGATTATAACTACAAAAATAAAATGAAAGATAGAATCTCTTTTATTTTATTAAAGATCTTAGAACTTTTAAATTCATAAAATCTTCTTTCATATCTTTCCCTTTTGGTGTTTCTAAAATTCCGGGATGATCTCTAAATCTTTCATCATTCAAAAAGAACCCAAAGGGTTCCTTACCGATCTTTCCTTGTCCTATGTGAGCGTGACGATCAACTCTTGAGCCTAAATCTTTTTCAGTGTCATTTAAATGGAAAGCAAATAAATATTTCAAACCAACAATATCATCAAATTCATCCCACATCTCGTCGTATTTCTTTTTTGTCCGAAAATCGTATCCAGCAGCAAAAGAGTGAGCAGTATCAAAACAAATTCCTATTCTATTCTTATTTTGTATTTTATTTATAATATATTTATAGTGATAGAACTTATTTCCTAATCCCTGACCCTGCCCAGCTGTAGTTTCTAATAGTATTTTGATTTTTGATTTATTAGTTGCTTCAATTAAACGATTAAGATGTATAACGATTTGATCGAAAGCTTCTTCTTTAGTTATTTTATTTTTGTCTATTTTAGGTATGACTCCAGGATGCATGTTTTCATATTCAATACCTAATAATGTAGCTTTATTTAATTCATCAAGCATCGCATCATATGATTTCGCAAGTTTCTCTTCATCTAAACTTGCAAGATTGATTAAATAACTATTATGTGAAATAACAGGCCAAATTATCTTCAATTCTTTTCTTTTCTCAATAAAGTCATCTATTTCCTTTTGTTCTAATGGTTTAGCATTCCATGATCGAACACTTCTGATGAATAATTGAATTGATTCACAATTTAGTTGTTCTCCTCTTTCTAAAGCCTTATATTTCCCTCCTTCAATGCTCATGTGAGCCCCTAAGCGCATAATATTTCCGTATCTCCAAATTTCTGATTGAATTTATCAAAGATTAGATTATTTCATAATCCAAATTATCGATAATTTCTATTATATCTAAAATTTCAAAGCCCATT